>CAIXUF010000461.1 GCA_903922535.1 Candidatus Hydrogenedentota bacterium | reverse complement strand
GGTTTTACCCTCATCGAACTGCTTGTGGTAATTGGGATCATCAGCATTTTGGCGGCCTTCCTGCTGCCAGCCCTTTCCCGCGCCCGCGAAGCGGCGCGCCGGTCCTCCTGCCAAAACAACCTCAAGCAGTGGGGCCTTGTTCTCAAAATGTATTCAAACGAATCAAAAGGGGCCTTTCCCCCAATCTTGTCCGGCAACTATTCGAGGAATGACGGCACCTATGATGCAATGCTGGCTCCCGGTCCGAATGTGTTCGCCATCTATCCCGAATACTTGACGGACCCGATGATCGCATTCTGTCCGTCAAACCCCAAGCTCAATATCGCAATTGAGAATTCAAAGGTTGACGGCCAGTGGTGTTTCAACTATGCGCCCAGCGGCGGGTCGGATTGCGCCCGCGAGATAGACAACAGCTACGTCTACCTCGGATGGGGGATTGACCGCGCCAGCATGAGCCCTCAGGACAGTGAACTGATTGCCTCCTCCAGCGCAGCCGCGAAATTGAGGGCACTGGGTGTGGATCTCACCGACCTGCCAGCCGACGCCGTCATACCAAGACAGGCTAACGCGATCTTTCACGCGATGCTATCGGACGTGCCGCCGCTAGAGGCCGACCAACTGCGCGGCAATGCCCCGAACGCGGACAAGGACGTGAATATGGCGGACTCCGCAATGAATGAACCGGTTGGCAGTGGAAACGGCGGCAGCAACACCGTCTACCGGTTGCGCGAAGGGGTCGAACGTTTTCTCATCACCGACATCAACAATGCTGGCGGCGCCAATGTCGCCCAGAGCTCGGTGTGGATCATGCCCGAGCGGATTTCCGTGATCTCGCAAAACTACAATCACGTCCCCGGCGGTTCAAACGTCCTCTACATGGACGGCCATGTCGAATTCAAGAAGTACTCGCGGGACGGCGAGGCGCCGGTCAATCAGTCCATGCTATTTGTGAGCTTTATTTATTGATTCCCGAGCGGAGCGTGTATTTTCCGGCGGACTGCGCAAGCGCTCCGCCGGTATCTTTGTGTGCCAGGCACGGCGCGAATCCAAGGGTGCAGGTCTCCGGCAGGCCCAGATGCTGCGAACTGCCAGCCAAGAGTAAGAGTGTCGCCGCGAGGCGGGGTCTGAAGGAAGCTGGGCGCAAAAGTCGGACTCGACCAACAGAAGCCACCTCGTTGTGGCGTGGTCTCCAGACCATTCCACAACAGGGGTGGTTCGCAAGTGCGATTCGGCATTTTGATGGCACCCTCCAAAATGGTTATTATGGGTGCCATGGATACAATACCCGTGGAGCCCGAAATCAAGGTTGTTGTTGCGGGGAAACCCGCACGCGTGTGGCGTTCAGCGATTGCGGGTGTATGCCTGTTTGCAATCGCGCTTGCGCTCATGCACCTGTCCGTTCCGGACGGAGTGTCGAGGGAAGTTGTCACCATCACCGGCCCGGGCGGCAAGCCCTGCCTGGCCACGGTCTGGAAACCGCCGACGCCCAAGGCCGTCATGCTGATTGGACATGGTGTCACGTCCAACCAGGGAATCATGGCCGCCGCGGCCAAGGCCTTTGCCGCAGATGGCTACATGGCGGTGACACTGGATTTCTGGGGGCATGGACGCTCGGAGGAACGTTTCGACTGGACCTCCAATGCCGCCCAACTGAAGGCATGGTTCGCCTGGGCACACCAACTCGGCAATCTGCCCGTGGCCTACATGGGGCACTCGATGGGCGGCTTTGCCGGGGCCGAGGCGCTGGCTGAAGACGCCGGGGTTTCCGCGTTTGTTTCCCTGGGCGCCCTGCCCGGGCGTGTGCCGCCCTGCAAGACGCTGGTTGCGGCAGGACGTTTTGAGGAACTGTTCTCCGGAGACGAGGCGCGGGCGAAAGTCGACGGCAAGGCCGATGTCATCATCAGCCCCTACAGCGACCATTCGCTGGAGCCTTTTGACCCGGTGCTGCTTGGGCGCATCGTTGCGTGGGTCAACGGGGCCTTGGGTTTGCCCGGCCAGGGGCTCTTCCCCTGGAGTGCGTGGGCCTGCGCGCTCCTTGGCACGGTCCTGGGATGCGTGGCCGCGTTTCAACTGGCCGGACTTGCGGCGGGCATGATGTCCCGGCAGGCGGGCGCCCCGCCCGCCCAATCCACTCCGCGCCGTTGGAGCATCAATCCCTACCGCCTCACGGGCTGGGTCCTGCGCTGCAAAGGCGCGAAGGATGCGCCGCGCTCCGGTTCCTTCTTCTCCGCGTTCGACATGGGGGTGTTTTTCGGCGCCGTTCTTGCGTTGCTGTTGTCCCTGCTGCTGGACCGCGACATGTTCACCAGCGGACTCTGGCATCCGGCCCGCTTCGGTGTCTGGTGCATACTGGCGCCCTGCCTCCTGCTGCCCTTTCTGGCCGGCGCCTCGGCGCTGGAGCGCGTGAGTCCAAGAAGTGCTTTCCAACGCTTTGCGGTGTCCGCCCTAACCCGCTGTGTGCCCCTGTTGCTGCTGGGCGCGGTGCTGTTCGTGGTTCGTCCCGAGGCCGCCTTCGGCTGCATGATCCTGTGCATCTGGGTGTTCATTTTCGCCGTGCTGTCGGCAGTGCATGCCGTGGTGACGCGCCGCACGGGCGATTATCGCGCCGGAGCAACCGCATCGGCCGTGACGCTGGCCTGGGTCATCGCCTACTGGCTCCCGTTGTCCTGGCCCTGGATACAGTAGTCGGGGGCATTGCGACCCGAAGCAGGCCCGGTTGTCGGCGACAATGGTCCGCCGCGCCGGATTGTGTGCCTGAACCAACGCCAAGGGATGACAGACGGGGGGCCGTTTCCGTCTTGTGAGGGCGCACCGCCATACCCCGGAATGTGGCGCCAATGTCGCCGACTATGCCGCGCAACGGACAGGGACTGCACGAAAAGGCATGCGATTGGCCGGGACCCTGCGCGGACTGGTAGACTTTCCCCCCGCACCCTTTCGGTGCGCAAAAGGAGAAGTCATGGCGATAGTGGATCTTACCGGGCTGCCCTGGTCACTGGAAGGCTGGCGCCCGTATTCCTGGAAGCTGGGCAAGTCGATGGAAACCGGCTTCGGCATCCGGGCCGATCTTGGCCCTTTCCCCATGCGGGTGCCGGGCACGGTGCAGGCTGCGCTGCGCGACGCCGGGGTCCTCCCCGACTGGAATGTGGGCGTGAACTCGCGCGCGTGCGAGTGGGTCGAGCACCGGCACTGGCTAATGGAAACGGTCATCCCCGAAGGCGCGCTGACGCCCGGCGAAACCGTGGTGCTGGAGGCCGAAAGTCTCGACTATTCGGGCTGGATTCTGGTGGATTGCACCGAGGCGGCGCGCTTCGAGGGCGTGCTGCTGCCGCAGCGCATCGACCTCACGGAAAAGCTGGGCGACGGAAAGGAGCACCGCCTTGCGGTGCTGTTTGAGGAGCCCCCACGTGAGCAGGGCCAGATCGGTTACACCTCGCGTTCGCATTTTTTCAAACCGCGCTTCAATTACAGTTGGGACTGGTGCCCGCGCTTCGTGCCCATTGGCGTGGCGGGCCGGTTTCAGCTGCTGAGCGGCGCGGAGGCGGCGGTGTCGCTCCGGATACTGCAAAGCTGTTATGACTTGGAAACAGGGACCGGCTGCGTTGAGGCGGTCTTGGACGGGGTGGAGGGGCTGTCGCGCTGGAGGCTTCGCCTGTTCGACGGCGACAGGGAAATTGCGGGGGCGGAAAATGTGGTCGGCACGGCGGTGCTTGCGGTGGAGGATGCGGCGGTGGAGGCATGGTGGCCCAACGGCCACGGCCCGCAGAAGACCTACACGGCAGAGCTGCGCGCCTTTGACGCATCGGGCCGCGAATGCCTTGTGGAACGGCGCACAGTGGGGTTCCGCGAGGTGGAATGGCTGCAGAACGAGGGTGCGCCGGAAGGCGCCGACCCGTGGATCTGCGCGGTCAACGGCACGCCCGTGTTTCTCGGCGGGGCCAACTGGGTGCCCGTGCTGGTGAACCATCAGGACGTGACCGAGTCGGACTATGCCGCGCGCATCGCGGTGTACCGAGACATGGGCTGCACGGTGCTGCGCGTGTGGGGTGGCGCGATTCTGGAAACAGAAACCTTCTACAACCTGTGCGACCGCGCGGGCATTCTGGTGTGGCAGGAGTTCCCCCTGTCCTCGTCGGGTATCGAGAACGCGCCCCCGGACGACCCGCCGGTCCTTGCCGCGCTGCACGACATCGCCGTCTCCTATGTGCGCCGTCGCGCCCACCATCCCGCGCTCCTGCTGTGGTGCGGTGGAAATGAGTTGTATTACGGCGAATCGCCGGAGCATCCGCCCTGCCAGCAGCCCGTGGACCTGTCCCATCCCTGCATCGCCATGCTGGCGCAGGTCGTGGCGGAGGAGGACCCGGACCGCCGTTTCCTCACGGCGTCGGCCAGCGGCCCGGTGGACTATGCCCAACCGCATGACTATGGCAAGGGAATTCACCACGATGTGCACGGACCTTGGGGACAGGGACTCAATCCCGACATGGACGCATGGACGGCCTACTGGGCGCCCGATGATTCGCTGTTCCGCTCGGAGGTGGGTTTCCCCGGCGCGATGGACGCGGACCTCATTCTGAAATACGCCGGGGACATGCCCTGCTGGCCGCCCGAGGGCGAGTACTGGTGGCATTCGGCCGCATGGTGGACCCAGTGGGGCGACGCGGCCAAGGCGGCGGTGGCCGGTCTTGAAGGCCGCGCGGCGCTGGAGGCATACGTCGCGTTCACGCAGGATGTTCAGTCACAGGCGTACACAACGGCGGCGCGCCGCTGCCGGGAACGCTTTCCGCAGTGCGGCGGTTTCATCATGTGGATGGGCCACGACTGTTTCCCCTGTCCGGCCAACAACTCCATCATCGATTTCGAGGGACGGCCCAAGCCGGTTTGTGCGGAATTGAAAAAGGCATTCAAGAGCGGCCAGGCTTAACCGCTGCGCGAGGGCAAGGAGACGGAAATGGAAACAAGACGCATCGTCATCGTGGGCAGCGCCAACATTGACCTGGTGACGCGCGTGCCGCGCAGCCCTAAGCCGGGCGAGTCGCTGATCGGCCACTCGTTCATGACCGTCACCGGCGGCAAGGGTGCCAACCAGGCCGTGGCCGCGGGACGGCTGGGCATGCAGACCACGTTCATCGGTTGCGTGGGCAACGACGCCTTTGGCGCGCAGCAGCGTGAAAGCCTTGCGGCGGCCGGTGTGGACGTGTCGTGCATCAAGACCCATCCCACCGAGCCCACGGGCACGGCGGTTATTCTTGTGGCGGATGAGGGCCAGAATTCGATCGTCGTGACGCCGGCCGCAAACATGGGCTTGACACCGGAAGACTTGCTGGCACACCGCGGCGTGTTCGAGCAGGCCGACGTGGTGCTCGCGCAACTGGAAATCCCACTGGAGACCGTCATGGCCGCGTTCACGCTGGCGCGCGAATGCGGCGCGCTGGCGCTGCTCGATGCGGGCCCGGCCCGGCCCGGCCGTCCCGAACTCATCGCGATGGTGGACGTGGTTTCGCCCAATGAGACCGAGGCCGAGGCCCTGACCGGTATTCATGTTGATTCGCCCGACACGGCCCGCGCCGCGGCCCGGCGACTGCTGGACATGGGCGCGAAGCACGCCGTCATGAAACTCGGCGCGCTGGGCGCGCTGTATCTCGGGCCGGAGGGCGACGTGTTTGTCCCCGCTTTTCCCGTGAAAGCCGTGGACACAACCGCCGCAGGCGACGCGTTCACATCGGCGCTTGCCTTGCGCTGGGGCACCGTTCCCATCGCCGAGGCGCTGCGCTTTGCCAACGCAACGGGCGCCCTTGCAGCGACAGTGGCCGGGGCCCAGCCCTCCATGCCCACACTCGCGGCGGTGGAGGCGTTTCTTGCCGCGCAAGGGTAGCAGGAACGGCGCCGCACGTTTTATTCTACGGACTTGATGGACTCTATGGACGGTATGGACGTGCCCCGGCGAGTGATTCTAACGCAAGTCCATATCGTCCATAGGGTCCATTCCGTCCATATCGTCCATAAGCTGAGCGCATAAGGCCGGCCCCTGGGGCCGTTTGCCCGATGAAAAGGAGAGTGTTTCGTGTCGAAATCAGTGCCGAAGTTTTCCGTGGATGCCACCTGTCTGTCGCTGGGGCATTTTGAGGCGTCGCTGCGCGTCCTGGCCGACGCCGGGGCGGACGAGCTGTTCTTTGTCATCTCCGACGGCGGGGTCGCGCCGCTGACGGGCGCCGGTCCGGCGCTGGTGGCCGCCGCGGGCGGCCTTGGACTTGCGCGGCATGTCCATCTTGTTGTCGCCCATCCCGAACGCCACGTGGACACCTTTGCCGCGATGAAATGCGAGCGGCTGAGCTTCCAGGCCGAGGGATGCGTGCACGCCCACCGGGTACTCGGCCAGATTCGCGGCGCGGGCATGTCGCCCGGCATCGCGTTGTCACCCTGCACGCCGTTGACCAAGCTCGACTACGTGCTCGAACTGGCGGACCGGGCGCTGCTGCTGGGGCTGGAACCCGGCGTGACACAGGGGGTTGCGCGCGGAGCACTGTTGGAGCGGGTCAAGATGCTCGAAGAGAACATCCGCTACCGTGAACTGCAAACGATAATCGCCGTCGGCGCGGGACTCGACGTGCCAACCATGGCCAAGGCGGCCTGCCTTGGCGCGAAAACCATGGTGGTGGACGGCGGCTCGGGCGGCTGGGATGCCGATGCAGGGCCGGGAAAAACGCTGGTGGCACTGCGCGAGGCTGTCACAACGGCGATGAAGACGGCGTAGACCATACGTTGTCGGAGTCGGGAGGTCGGGGCAAGTTCTCTCGCTCCGACCCTTCATTCCTTACCGTTGTGTTCACCCCAAAGAATAGGAAAACGTCCCCACGTTGTTTACTTTGCTGAGAACCGACAAACGTGTCTACGCTGTTTGGATTTGGCTTTCTTGGCTGGCGCAGGCGAATAGGAAAAGGAGCGGACCAAGCATGAAAGCGTGCACTATTTGTTGTGCACTGGCGTTGGTGACGGCATGCATGGCCTTCGGCGCCGTTTCCTTGAGACACCCTGATTCAATGGCGGGGGAGGAATATAGCTTCGTGCCGGACTTGTCGAACGCGGTCTATCCGGCAGACGTATGGAGTTGGGTAAAAGGCGGGCTGACTTCCGTGAAAGACGGGGCCACGGGGACGAAATACGACAACGAACGGGTGGATGTGGCGGCGTGCTGGCCTTTCGGCGGGATTCTCGACCGCCTGGCGCAGGCGGTATCCGGGTCACAATTCAAACCGGCGGTAACCGAAGGCATAGCGCTGGGCATCTATCAGCCACAAGCCGACACCTCAGGAACAAACATAGACAGATATACTTCTGAAGCGGGCAGAAAACCTGCCTTTGCCTGGCTGCCGATGACTTGGCAGCAACGCGATGGAAGCTACAGGCAATTTGACCCCGGGATGCTTGAGGAATTCCGAACTCGCGGGATAATGCCGGGGCTGACTTGGAATCCGGCAAAGGGGCCGATAGAGGCGTACCATGACCGCCAAGCGGCCATCAATCAACCCGATTGTTCCTGGCAGGCCATTATTTCAGGCAAACATGACCTATACATTGCCCAATTTGCCAAAGATGCGGCCGCCTATCATCATCCCTTTGTCCTGCGCATGCTTCATGAAATGGATGGCACCTGGTACCCGTGGGGATACAGTGTGAATGGCAACACCAACCCGGCGGATTATGTCACTGCCTACCGGCACATCGTGGACATCTTTCGCAAAGAGGATGCCGCCAATGTCCAATTCGTTTGGTGCCCCTGTGTGCTTAATCCTGGGGGCCTTCGAAAGTACGGAGCCATGCTGAAGCAGGCATATCCCGGAGATGACTATGTTGACTGGGTTGCCTTGGACGGGTACAGCACCCCCAAGAATGATTGGAAGTCCCTTCAGGAGGTGTTCCAGCCCAGTTATGACTTCATTACCGGCTTTTCCGCCCGACCCATGATTCTCTGGGAGGTTGGGGCGATGGAAAACCCGGCAGACCCGATGGCCAGGGCAAATTGGATCAAGCAGGGATTTCTAACCACGATCCCCAGGCAGCTTCCGAAGGTAAAGGTGGTCGTCTGGTTCAACTCAAAGGATGGATCCGGCCGCGATTTTTCGCTTCAGACTTCCCCCAATGCCGTTGCCGCCTGGAAGCAGGTGATCGCCAGTCCTCTGTATCAGGGGAGCCTCCCTCAGTAATTCTTTCACGGTTTCCCCCGGGTTATATTCAGATTCTGTGACGGCGAAGTGCATTGACGGGAGTTGTCATGGTGTTTGCGGGCTGGTCAGAATCAGGCATGGAGCGCTCAACCACTTCGTCCCAAAGAGAAACGGTTCTACGGGTGTCCTGTCAGACCGACCACGTGTTTCTTCCAGGTTTCGTCATGCCCCCAATAGGGAAACACCTCCAATTGCCCCCAATTACCCGCAATGAGTGCCCTCGGGGTCTTCCCGCTGGCGTGGGGGAAACCCCGACTGCGTTTTACGGGTGTCTCCCGCCCTTTATCCGAAGAACGTTCTTGAGTGGGGTAATGTCTGCGGCCTGGGTGCCCGCGTTTTTTCCCTTGCCCCGGGGGTGCTAGAATCGCGGGTGTCTGGGCGATACCGATGGATGGTGTGCCTTGAAAAAAGCAAGAAGAAAGGATGTCAGAGTCATGAAACATCATCGAATGGACGTGTCCGTGTGCGCTATTTGCGTTGTGTTCGCCTTGGTGCTGCTGTGTGCCTGCGTTGGCAGCGGGTTCGCCCAGGGTCAGGTTCAACCCGCACCCCCGGCGCAAAATGTCCCCGCAGCGGCTGTCGAGACGGCCGTTCCGGCGCCGGCGCCGGACGCCGCGGCGGATGCCAATGCGCCCCAGCCCAAGTTTGTCGTTCCTGAACCCACCTTCAACTTCGGCGACCTGGATGCCAACACGGTCGTCAATCACGATTTCATCCTGCGCAATGAGGGCAAAGGCGTCCTGGAAATCAAGGAGGTCAAACCCGGATGCGGCTGCACCACGACGACACTGGAGAGCAAGACCCTGCAGCCCGGCCAGGAGGAAAAACTCAACGCCTCGCTGAACCTCAAAGGCCGCCAGGGCAAACTCACCAAGACCGTCATGGTCACCACCAACGATTCCGCCAATGTGTCTGTCATCCTGACCCTCACCGGGTCGGTGATAGCCCCCATCGCTATCGACCCGGAAGTCATCTCGATTCCCACGGTCGAAGACGACAACCCCCGCAGCGCCACGCTCAAGGTGGCGGCCAAGAAAGAGGACGCGACCTTCAACATCAAGAGCGTCAAACTCGACGACATGGACTTCATGGAAACCGAGGTCAAGACCGTGACCCCCGGGAAAGAATACGCCGTCGAAATCCGGAGCAAGGGCCCATTGCCGGTCGGCGCGCACAACGGGCACATGGTTATCGAAACCGACTACCTTGACCGCCCTATTATTTTCTGCTCGGTAAATGTGCATGTCATCGGCTCCATGCTTGTCATGCCCCCCACGATCACGCTGGGCTATTCCGACAAGCCCGGCGAGAAGACATCGCAGCAGATCGCTGTTGAGCCGGGCCGCATCAAGGAGTTCAACCTCACCGGGGTGGTCGCGCCGGTCGAGGGCATGAAGGCGGAAATTAGGAAGATGTCCGACAACCACTACACCGTGGGGCTCAGCGAGATGCCGCTTGACGGTTCGATGGACGGCAAGGAACTCATACTCAAGACCGATGCGGCCGCAGCCCCCGAGATGCGCGTTCCGTTCAAGGTGTACAGGCCAAGGACCGAGGCGGCAACGCCCAACGCGCAGACTCCGGCCCCGCCCGCCCCGGCACCGGCATCAGCACCGGCGGCGAAATAGGCGCGGCCCATAAACCCATGATGAGGCCGCAGAACATACCCTGACTGGCCGTCTGTGCTTTGTCACGGCGGAGATCGCGGGTTCGTGTCCCGTCGTCTCCGCCGTTTCTTCAACCTGCCTTACTGCGAAGGATGGCTGCAATTGATGGTCTGTCCCGGATTTCCGAACGGTAAACAGGCGCGGAGTATTTTTGTCATCCTGAACGCAGTGAAGGATCTTTTTTCCGGTGAGGCCTCTGCACGCGAACAAGATCCTTCACTTCGCTACGCTTC
The DNA here is from genome assembly GCA_903922535.1 of Candidatus Hydrogenedentota bacterium. Next base: position 14,408 of record CAIXUF010000461.1, on the reverse strand, counting down.
GTTCAGGATGACAAAGGGGTCTTGTGCCTGTTTACGCCTTTCTGCCGCAAATCGTCGCCACAGGCGGTCTGGGGCTCGCAATGACGGTATGGAACCTACACGTTGCAGATATCGTAGGCCTCGCGCAGGGATGCAATCGGGTCGCTGCCCTTGGGGATGAACTCGTGGGCGAGGAAGCCCTGGAAACCGGTCTCCACAATGGCCTCGCACACCGCCCGGTAGTTGATCTCCTGCGTGGCGTTGATCTCGTGGCGGCCGGGCACGCCGCCGGTGTGGTAGTGGCCTATGACGTCCTTGAAGCGGCGAATGGTCTCGATGATGTCGCCTTCCATGATCTGCATGTGGTAAACGTCGTAAAGCAGCTTGAAGTTCTTGGACCCCAGCTTCTCGCACACCGCCGCGCCCCAGGCCGTGTGGTCACACATGTAGTCCTTGTGGTCGCGCTTGCTGTTGAGCAGTTCCATGACCAGCGTGATGTTTGCCTTCTCCGCCGCCGGAATGATCTGCGAAAGGCCGCTGACGCAGTGCTTGAGACCCTCGTCGTCGGACAGGCCCCTGCGGTTGCCCGAGAGGATGATCATGTTCTTGATGCCGAGCGCCGCGAGTTTGGGGAACAGTTCCAGGGATTTCTTGCACAGTTCGGTGTGGTTCGCCGGATCGGTCCAGCCGTCCTTGATGCCGCTGGGCCCGTTCGGCATGGCCACCTCAAGGCCGTGCGCGATGGCAACCTCCCAGTCCGGCTCGTCGAGCAGGTCTATGCCCTTCAGGCCGATGGCCTTGGCCTGTTTGCACAGCTCGTCAAGCGGCATCTTGCCGTAGCACCAGCGTGACACCGACTGTTTGATCCGCCCGCCGCCCGCCGCAGGCGCCGCCTGCGCCAGGGCCGACGGCGCCACCAGTCCCGCGCCCGCCAGTCCGGCCATTGCCCCCATGGCTGTTCTCCTCGAAATCGTGTGGTCCGACATTGTCTTTGCCTCCGAGTTGGTGCCTGTATTTGTGCGGCTGTTCCGAATTTCAGTTGAATGACGGGGTCATGCCGGCCTGCCTTCCGGAGAAGGGCAGGGAGAGCGCTGCAAACACGGGTGTGCAGGGCACATGCCGGCGAAGAAGGGAATCTGAATGCCAAAGTTGATCGGGAGGAGCGCGGCGCTGAAGAGAGGGATCCGCATGCGGGGGGCGGGGATTCTCGCGGCCCCGGCGGCGTCCGGCGGAAAGGCTTTCGCTTGCGGCATTCTGCTTCCTCTTGCTGTCGGACATGCGCAGCGCGTCCGCCGCCGGGCCGTCGGGTGCCGGGGGGCGCCCCTCTTCGGAAATCACGGCGTCCGGTTGGCGCGGACCAACGGAAACGGGTTGTTTGCGACAGTATATCGGAGCGAAGCGCATGGAGCAAAGAGACACGGAGACCCGCCGCCCACAGCAATGCTGCCGTGGGCGGCCTTTGCCGCGCGGCGCCTGCCCGAACGGGCCGGCCGTCATTTGGCGTTCCGCTCAGTCTCTTTCCACGACCGCGCGGGGCAGCACCAGCGCGGGTGCCAGACAGAGATAGCCAAAGGCGCTCTGGCCGCTGATGAACAGGACCACTGCGGCGGCGCACAACACCACCCACAGCGCCGCCTGTGCGCGCGGAAAGGGAATCCGCAGGCGCATCGCGCGGCGCAGGGCGAAGGTGGCCGCCGTAAGGATAATGGTTCCCGCGGCCGGATAGGCCGCAAGCATTCCGTAGACCATGGGTGGAATCGTTCCTCCATGCTGCGGCGTCATGAACGGCGCGGGCGGCCGGGTCAGGTTGAAGAGGATGCCCTCTTCCCCCAGATAAGGCGCGTCCGTGGCGTTGGACAGCAGTTGGGGCAGCCCGAGACGGCCGTTGGGCAGCGGCCACGACATGGCAAGCATTTCCGCCGCCAGGGGATAGGCGTGGTCAAAGCGGCCATTGGCCCGCGCCGCCGCCAGGCCGAAGGCGCAGGCCGCCATGCCGTGTCCGGCAATGGACGGGCCCGCATCCACGTCGGCGTACCAGTCGCCCATGCCGCTGTCTTTGGCGAATTCACGAAACCCCCACGCGCCCCAGCGGTACTGCCAGAAATCCCGCTCGTAGGCGTCGTACCATTGCCGGGACAGATCGGGCCAGAGTTCCGGTCCCACGAAACAGGCGTATGAATTGGAGCAGCCGCGCGCCGGTCCAAGCAGTTCGCCCGAGGCGGTGTCGGCCATGTAGCCGGGCAGACCTGCCGCATCGGCGGAAGGTCCGGTGAACCCGCGCTGCGCCCGGGCAAGAAAGGCGCCGTGGTCCGTTCCGAGCAGCAGGCCGGCGCGGCGGATGCAGGCGACGGCCGCCAGCACATCCCCCGGATAACATTCACTTGGGTAGTCGTTGAGCAGGCCGTGCGGCGAGGCGTCCAACTCCGCGGCCAGCGCGTCCGATCGTTCGCGCAGCATGGACAGGTATTGCGTCTCCCCGGTTAGATTGTGCTGCGACATGATCGCGCACAACCGCATGGCCCGGTACCACACGTTTTCATGGTCCAGGTAGCGCTCGCCCCAGTGTTTCCTGACCCACCCGCCGTGGCTGGGGTCGAGCACCAGCGCGGTCACGGCGTCCACCGCGCCGCGCGCATAGACCTTTGGCGGCTCGGGACCGTCGGGCGACTTCTCCCACGCCTGCTCCAGCGCCTCGGTGGACCACAGATAGAAGACCGACCCAAAGACGGGCCACTCCGAGCCGGAGATGTTGTCCGTGCTGATCTGCGCCGCGCGGCCCGAGGCCACGCGCGCCTTCGCCCATTGCTCCAGTTTGGGGGACAGGTTCCGGTGAAGACGGAACGCAGCGCGGGGGATCTCACCGCCCTTGAGCGCCGGGTCGCGCAGGTCAAGCGCAATCCGAGCCGCCGGGTAGAAGGCGAACCAGCAGGCCAGTGCGACGGCCAGCGCAAAATTGCCGGCAATGCACAGGCGGACAAGACGGTTCTGCGTGTTCATGGTGTTTCCTCCTTCTGTTGTCGTCAGTCCATTTCGTGCGCCGTGCGGCGCCTGTGGTCCGGGTCCACGGGCCCTGGGCTCATTCCTCTTGCGGCCAATGCGGTGTCCATCGCTTCCATCTCCGTCAAAGTACTTTGCGACACAAAGCCTATGTACACTTTGTACCACAAAGTCCTTGAAAATGCAAGACGCACCGGGTAGAATTACGTCATGGCACAGAATGACAGCCCCACCCGCGGCGAACCCGCCCCCGTCGCGTTCCTGCATGAACGCGCCATGGACAACCTGTCCTTTATCCGCGACACCATGGCCCGGTCGGCCCCGCTGACGGCCGTGTCCGGCCGGAGCACCGTGCTCATGGGGGGGATCGCGCTGGTGGGCGCGTATGTCGGGTCACTCCGCCGCACGAATGACTGGTGGATTTGGATCTGGCTGGCCGTGGCCTTTGCGGGCTGCCTGACCGGATTCGCCGGCATGGTCCTCAAGTCCCGGCGGCAGCGCGCCCCGCTCTTTTCGGCGGTGGGCCACAAGTTCGCGCTCAGCCTCTTCCCGCCGATCCTGGCGGGCGTCGTCCTGACCGAAATCTGCTACGAGCGCTCACTCGACGAGCTTATGCCCGGCGTGTGGCTGCTGCTGTACGGCGTGGGCGTGGTTACGGGCGGCGCCTTTTCGGTCCAGGTGCTTCCCGTCACCGGCTTCTGCTTTATCGCGCTCGGCGTGTGCGCCTTTTATCCGCCCGTGCCGATCTTTCATCCGCTTGCAGGCACGCTGGCCTTTGCCGACCTCATCCTGGCGGCGGGTTTCGGACTCCTGCACATCGCCAGCGGGCTGTACATCACGTGGAGGCACGACGGCTGATGGCCAGACAGGACAAAGCAGCGGCCCGGTCGGGGCGGGACAGCGAGGCGACGCTGCGCGCCGTGTCGGGCATGGCCCAGTCCGAACAGGAAGACCCGCAGGGCCGCCTGCTGCACGACCGCATCCGCCTTGCCATCGTCAGCGCGCTGGCCGTCAACGAGTCCCTCGCCTTCAACGATCTGAAAGCGCTGCTGGAGGCCACCGACGGCAACCTCAGTGTCCACGCCCGCAAGCTGGAAGAGGCGCGGTACGTCACCTGCACCAAGACCTTCGACGGACGCACCCCCAAGACCCTCTACCGCATCACCAACGACGGACGCCGCGCCCTGGAGAATTATCTGAAGCACATGGAGGCGCTCATCAAGGCCGTGCGGGGAAAGTAGCGCCCAACCTTCTGGCGGGCGTTTCGCGGCGTCCATTCCCCATCTCGTCGCGTCCTGACCACAAGTTGACAGATGCCCGTGTGGGGCGCCCGTTGGGCGGCCCGGTGTCAAGGGACATTCCTGTATGCCAGTTCTGTCTTCCCTTACATGTTTTGACCTCTGAATTCTGAATTCTCCGGTTGCGGCCCGCCTTGACCGGCGTTTGACATTTTTCGCCCATAATTGCTATTCTTGCGGCTCTGTCGGGCTTGAAAACAAAGGGTTTACGCACAGGCGAATCCCCCCGGCGCAACAGGATCAGCAGGGCTTCGCGCCCCGCCTTTCCGGAGGCTTTATGCACCCCTATCGCACCCATACCTGCGGCGTCCTGCGCAAGGAACATGCCGGCCAGACGGTCAAACTGTCGGGCTGGGTTCACCGCAAACGCGACCACGGCGGCGTGATTTTCCTGGACCTGCGCGACAATTACGGTCTCACCCAGGTGGTGGTCAATCCGGATCATCCGTGCTTCGCCGAGGCGGAAAAGGCACGCAATGAGTTCGTGGTCACCGTCGTCGGCTCCGTGGTGGCGCGTTCACCGGAAACGGTGAACCCCAACATGCCCACCGGCGAGATCGAGGTGGTGGCCGAGGCCTTCGCCATCGAGTCCGTCTGCGACGCGCTGCCCTTCACGGTGAACCAGGAACTGGACTGTCCCGAGGAGATGCGGCTGGAGTACCGCTTCCTGGACCTGCGCCGCGAGCGGATGCACAAGAACATCCTGCTGCGCTCGCAGACGGCCGCACTGGTGCGCCAGCATCTGGTGGAACGCGGCTTCGTCGAGTACCACACGCCAATCCTCACCGCGTCGTCGCCCGAGGGCGCGCGCGACTACCTCGTGCCGAGCCGACTCTATGCGGGCCAGTTCTACGCGCTGCCGCAGGCCCCGCAGCAGTTTAAGCAGTTGCTGATGGTCTCCGGCTTCGACAAGTACTTCCAGATTGCCCCCTGCTTCCGCGACGAGGATTCCCGTGCGGACCGCAGCCCGGGCGAGTTCTACCAGATTGATATGGAGATGTCCTACATCCAGCAGGACGACCTCTTCATCGAACTCGAAATGCTGCTTTGCCGCCTGTTCAAAACCCTGTCGACCAAGCGCATCGTGGCCGAGACCTTCCCGCGCATCGCCTTCCGCGATTCGGTGGAGTGGTACGGTTCGGACAAGCCGGACATCCGCTTCGAAATGAAGATGGTCGACTGCACCGACCTGTTCGGCAACTGCGAACTGAAGGTCTTCTCCAGCCAGATCACCGGCGGCGGCGCGGTGAAGGTGCTCAACGCGAAGGGCGCCGCGGCGCAGCCGCGCAAGTTCTTCGACGACGCCGAGCGCTATGCCCGCGGCGAGGGCGCCAAGGGCCTCGCATGGCTCGCCCGCAGGGAGGGCGAGTTCAAGGGCCCCATCGCCAAGTTCCTCAGCGAGGCGGAGAAGCAGGCGCTCATCGAGCGCATGGGCGTCGAGGAGAACGACGCGCTCTTCTTCGGCGCCGGCGCCCGCGCCGAGACCAACAAGCTGATGGGCAAGGTCCGCACCTGGCTCGGCAACGGACTCGGGCTGATTGACCCCGCCATTGCCTCCTTCTGCTGGATCGTCGACTTCCCCATGTACGAGTGGAATACCGACGAGAAGAAGGTGGACTTCTGCCACAACCCCTTCTCGATGCCGCAGGGCGGGCTTGAAGCGCTCAACACCATGGACCCGCTCGACATCCTCGCCTACCAGTATGACATCGTCTGCAACGGCATCGAGCTGTCCTCCGGCGCCATCCGCAACCACCGGCCCGAGGTCATGCTCAAAGCCTTCGAGATAGCGGGTTACTCGGAGGAAGTGGTCAAGTCAAAGTTCCCGGCGCTGTGGAAGGCCTTCCACTACGGGGCCCCGCCGCACGGAGGCATCGCGCCCGGCCTCGACCGCATCATCATGCTTCTCGCCGACGAGCCCAACATCCGCGAAGTCATCGCGTTCCCGCTCAACCAGCGCGCGCAGGACCTGCTCATGGGCGCCCCCAACACGGTCGAGCAGCGCCAGTTGGACGAACTCCACCTCGAAATCAACTACCCGCCCGAGACAGCATAAACCGGGGCGCAAGACGTAGTAGACCGTGCGTGGAATGCTGCGGCGCAAAATGGAGCGCGCCGTCTTGACTGGGAGCACCCGGCACTCCCGCGAAGGCGGGAGCATCCCTGCCGGCCTCTTGGGATAAAACGGTGCACTCTGCTGCTATTAACTGGATTCCCGCCCGTGCCAGGCAATACCATGACCGGGTTCAACCGGAAAGGCGGGGCCGATGGGTCAGTTCGGATTTATAGACTTGACGGTCGTGGTAGTCTACTTCGCGGCGATGTCGATCATGGGCTGGTATTTTGGTCGGCGCGCCAAGACCACGGAGCACTATTTCGTCGGGGGCCGGGCCTTTCCCGGCTGGCTGGTGGGCGTGTCGCTGTTTGGCGCAACCATCAGTTCCATCACCTTCGTGGCCTATCCGGCCGACGCGTTTAAGACCGGCTACCTGCGCTATGTCATCTGCATCACCCTGCCCTTTGCGGTGCTGATAGCCTCGCGCTTCTTCGTGCCCTTCTTCCGGCGCGGCAAGATCACGTCCGTGTTCGAGTACCTGGAGAGCCGTTTCGGCCCGCGCACGCGCGTGTATGCGGCCTGCGTGTTCATCATCTCCCAGTGTTTCCGCATCAGCCTGATCCAGTTTCTCGTGGCGCTGCTGGTCCACCGCATCACCGGCTGGGACGTGTCGGTGTGCATTCTGCTCGGCGGCGTGGTCACGGCGTACTACACCGTGGTCGGCGGCATCGAGGCGGTGATCTGGACCGATTTTGTGCAGTCCGTCATCCTGACCATTGGCGGCCTGCTCATCCTCGCCGTAATCCTGTACCGGCTTCCCGGCGGCCTGCACCAGATGCTCTCGGTGGCCTGGACCGACGGCAAGTTCCTGCTCAACGAAAAGGTCGCCGACGGCAGCCTCAAGCCAATCCCCTGGGGTTTCGCGCTGAGCCACAAGACGGTGGGCATGCTGCTCATCGTGGGCCTGTTCCAGTGGCTGGGCGAATACAGCAGCAACCAGGAGAACATCCAGAAGTATTGCAGCGCCCGCTCCGCCAAAGACGCGCGCCAGGCCATATGGCTGTCCTGCCTGTTCTGCGTGCCCACCTGGGGCTACTTCATGTTCCTTGGCACGGGACTGTACGTTTTCTACAAGGTGTTTCCCGATCCGGCCGCGGCGGCCATGCTCGCGGGCACGCGCAAGGCAGAAGAGATCCTGCCGTACTTCGTGACGACCCAATTGCCGCCCGGCACGGGCGGCATCGTGGTGGCGGCCGTGCTGGCCGCGGCCATGTCAAGCATGTCGTCGGCCATGAACTCCATTTCGGCCGTGGCGATCACCGATTTGTACAAGCGCCACCTGTCCACCGGCCGCAATGACGTGCACTACGTGGCTGTCGCAAGGGGGGTGACGCTGGCGTCCTCGGTCGTCATGGTCGGCGGCGCCTACATCCTCTTCAAGGCCAACACCATGACATTGCAGGATCTATGGACAGAATTCCAGTCCATTATTGCGGGCGGGCTGGTGGGGCTGTACCTGCTCGGCTTCTTCACCAAGCGCGGCGACGGCCGCGCGGTGGGCATCGGCATCGCCTTCGCGGTGCTGTTTTCCCTGTTCATCTCCGCGTCGGGCCTGGGCTGGCTGCCGGCCGGCGTCACGGCAACGCTAAACGCGCACTTTGACTCCTACTACACCGGCATCGCGGGCAATGTGGTCATGTTCGCGCTGGGCTACGTGCTGGCGCTGTTCCTCCCGCGCCGTGACAGCACACTGAAGAACCTCACCGTCTGGACGCAGGACGGCCTGCCGCTGGACTGATTGGGCACACGGCAAAGAAAGGACGTGACAAATGTACAATAGGAAGATGACAACCATGAGGGTGCTTCTTCTCTGGCTGGTGTTGTTCTGCTTTGCGTGGCTCCAGTTCCAGCAAGGGTCGCCGATTCTTCTTGTCTTTCTCTGCGCTTGCCTGTCTTTATCGCTTGGGGTTTTGGCGACATTTGTGCTGATTCTTCAGACGCACAAACTGGCTGAAAATGAGAGGAATATGCGGGCACTCGGCGAGGGGTTGTACCTTTACTTTCTGACGAGCATCTTCACCATATGTTTTCTCTCCGCTCCACTCCGACAGACCCCGTCGTTGGGCATGATTTTGCCAAGCCTGTTCATGGGGGCACTGGTTATCGGCAGTGCCGTGTGGGTGGTGCTCCTGGGCATGCGCGTACTTCGGGCGCTTGAGGACAAATCCGGGGGGGAATAGGAACGCTCTGCGCTCCTCCGCGGGCACTGTGATGCTGAACACGGCACTGGCCGCCGCTTTCTCCCTGGAAAGTATGTGGGACAGGCGCCCTCGCCTGTCGGCCCTTGGGCGATGGTTACAAGCTGACAGCCGAGGGCGGCTGTCCCACATGCCGAAAGTGGCAAACGGGCGTTCAGCGCAACGGAACAAAGACTCAGAATCTCAGATCCCGTTCCCCGGCGCGGATGCGGCTGAGGTATTCCATCGCCCTCGCCCGCCGCTTCTCGTGGGGCACGTTGAGAATCTCCCTGGAAATCATCTCCTGGCCCAGGACGCGCAAATCCTCGTCGCCGTAATCGGTCAAGTACTCTTCAAAGGTGAGCAGGGCGTTTGGCAGGCAGAAGTTTCCAATCTGGCCCGACTTCGCCAGCGGCATGAAACGGTCCCCCGTCCGCCCCTCGCGGTAGCAGGCCGTGCAGTAGCTGGGAACATAGCCGTCCTGCACCAGGCCCTTGATGACGTCGGCCGGCTTCCGGTGGTCGGCAAGGTTGAACTGCGGCTTCTCCTCATTACCCTCGTCATCGACCGTGGTCCGGCGGGCGTAGCCGCCAACACCGACGCACGATCCGGCGCTCATCTGGGAGATGCCGATTTCCAGCAGTTCTCTGCGGAACTCGGCGCTTTCCCGCGTGGACAGGATCATGCCGGTGTAGGGAACGGCCAACCGAATGACGGCGACCACCTTCTTGAAATCGCGGTCATTCACCACATACGGAAATTCGTCATAGTTCACCCCTTCCGCCGGAAGGAGCCGCGGGAAGGAAATCGTGTGCGGCCCCACGCCGCTGACCGCCTCCAAATGCTCGGCGTGCATCAACAGGGCGACCGTCTCATAGTGGTACTCGTACAGCCCGTACAGCGGGCCGATGCCCACATCGTCAATCCCGCCGCGCACCGCCCGGTCCATGGCCTCCGTGTGCCATTCGTAGTCCTGCTTGGGACCGCTGTGAAGGGCCAGGTAGGTCGGCTTGTGGTAGGTCTCCTGGAACAGGAGATAGGTGCCAATGGCGGCCTCCTTCAGCTTCCTGTAGTTCTCCTCCGTGGTCGCGGCAATGTCCACGTTCACCCTGCGGATGGAGCCGTTCTTGAACTTCTCCGCGTAGATGGTCTTGATGCATTCCAGAACGTAGTCGATCGGACACTTCTCGTCGTCCTCCCCCACCTCCAGGAGAAGGCGCTTGTGGCCCATGGCCTCCAGCGCCCGGATTTCGGCGCGCAGCTCCTCCTGGCTCAGTTGGTGCCTGCCGATCTTGTTCGCGCAGCGGTAGCCGCAGTACTTGCAGTTGTTCACGCAGTAGCTCGACAGGTAGAGCGGCGCGAAAAGAACGATGCGCTTGCCGTAGATCCGTTCCTTGACCTCGCGCGCGATGGTGTACATTTTTTCCAGCGTCTCGTCGTCGTCGATTTCCAGGAGCACCGCCGCCTCCCGGTGGGTCAGCCCCGCGCATGACAGCGCCTTCGCGAGAATGCGGTCAATCTCCGCGCCGTCTTTGACGAGCGTTTTGGCCGTGCCGATGGATTCCAGCACTTCTCCGTCGTCGATGAACTCGGTTGCTTTCGCGGACTTCACATCGTACATCTGTTTGCTCCTTTCGGAACGCCTGTTACAGCGGCATTCGCCGCGTCGCTTCAAGGTTCAATCTTTTGCATGCGGACCGGGTTCTTCCCGCCGTCACAATTCCGCGCGGTTCTCCTTGGTGACCATGGACTTCACCGACGCGCCGGCAATCCGGCCCAGCTTCCCCGTCAGGGCGCTGATGTCATCGTTGCTGCCGTCCACAATCAGCGTTATGACCGACACGCCGCGCTCCCTGTAGGGAATTCCCATGCGCCCCACAATGAGCCCGGCAAATTCGTGCAGCACGGCGTTGACCCGCCCGGTGCATTCGGGACGCTCTATCACGATGCCGACGATGCCTATTCGCGTCTCCATTGCGCGCCTTTCTGCCGGACAAAAAAGCCCCCTTTCCGCAACTCCTCGCGGAAAGGGGGCCTTGTGAACACAGATTATCATCCATGCCAACTGCACGCCTTCCCGCTCGGAAACACCTTGCGGTCGGGTAAGCCAAACACGCCCTGTGCGGCAGGAAGCAACTGCTTCGAGCGGGCACATTGCGATGCCTTGAACGTTACTGCGACGCGTCAATTCTAGCACATACCGCCCATGACGCACAAAAGACGGCGCCATTCCGCGAAGCCCGGGGGCTGTATATATCCCAATATATCATTATCACAGGACAGGGCTTGGGGTGCCTGCTGATGGAGGCTGTGTACGCCGCCGCACTCCCCCGTCCGCAGGCGATCACCACCCGTCACGAGAGGCGCGTCAGTAAACACCGGTTCTCTCACGCCCCCGCGCATTCCTTCCAAATCGCCAGGACCTGCTTCTTGTGCGCGTCGTCCGAGCCTTCGTAGCCCTTCAAAACACCGCGCAGCCCGTCGGCCAGCTTGTCCATCGTTTCCTGATAGGACTTGTCCGCCGCGGTCTGCGACACTTCGGGCAACGGCGCAAGTGTGCCGTCTGCCAGCATCTTCTTTCGCGCCTCGATGGCGACAACGTAGTCCACTATAAGCTTCGCGTGGCGTGCCTCGTAGCTTTCGCCGAGACCGGCGTCGCTCAGGCGCGCGCGAAAGGCGCGGAAAGGCTCCAGGGCCGCGGGCATGGCCGGCGACGGCGTTGCCGCGGGGGGCGCGTCCGGCACAACGCGCGGCTTGGCGTCACCCATGACGATCTGGACGTTGGCGCTGTCCGGCGTCTCCATGTACGGCAGGAACACCGACTTGGCGTCGAAAGTCTTGCAGGGCTTGCCGTTCACAATCACGGCGCTCACGGGGCCGTTGCCGGTGGCGGACAGGAAAAGGCGTTTCGCGCCGAAGCGGATGGGGAAGCGCTGGTCAAGCTGGCTGATGCCCGTGGGGATGTGCGGGCGCAACTCGACGCCGTCGGCGCGGTAGAGGTATTCAAACAGTCCGCGCATGAGCGCGGCGGGCGCGCCCCACGTGTCGTACACGCAGTTGATGGGCAGTTTGGGCTGGTAGGGCTTGTCGCCGAAGTCGGTGAGGTTGTTGTCCATGCGGAACTGTTTGGCGAAGCCCAGTATGTGCCTCATCGAGCGTCGCGCGTCGTCGTAGGCGCCGACCCGGTAGTAGCCCATGATCATGCGCGCCTCGGCCGTCGTCCAGTGGCCGCCGTTCACCCACGTGCCAAAGGACCACAGCCAGTCCTTCGTGTCGGCGTAGGTGTCGTCGAGTCCGGGGCAGTTGGTGATGATTACGTCGTGCGGTCGCAGGCCGGGGATGGACGCGATCTTGTCATAGATCTTCTTCGCCTGCGCGTCGTCGACGACGTTGAACGCCATGGCGTCATGGTTGCAGACCGCCTCGAAATAGCCGTGCTTCTCCGCGCCGTAGACACCGTGCTTCACGCCGTCGGGATCGAGCGACTTGATGAAGTAGCCCTCGTCCGTCACCAGCAGTGGCAGGCCCTTTTTCGCAAGGTCGCGCCGTTCGGAATACATCGCCGCCCTGTCCGCGTTGCCCGCCAGCTTCTCCAACTCGATCAACCTGTCGAGTCCGGCAATGTACGTGACGGAGAGCCCCGTAAGGTATGCCTTGTCATAGGTGCCGTCCGGCTTGTGCCATCCGGCGTAGCTCGGCGCGAGCAGGTTGCCCGCGGGGCCCGCCATGAACAGGTTGTTCGCCGGGTCGCGGCGCGTCTCGATGAAGTTGGCGCTCCGCTCCAGCATCGGCAGGTAATGGGCGATGGCGGCGGCATCGCGGCTGATCAGCAGCACTTCGGACTGCATCACCACGCCCGCGGCGGTGAACTCCATCCCCCAGTCATGGATGTCGATGCGCCCGTCGCCCTGCTTGTAGTAGACCAGCGTCGGCGCGGCCGCGTCGCACAGGCAGCCGTCGGGCCCGATCCAGTCCTTCTCACCCTTCGTCTTGCCGTCGCCGATGTGCGAGAACCACAGGTCCTGCGCATTCTGCACAAAAGTGGTGTAGGGCTCGGTGAAGAAAGGCAGGGAGCAGTAGGTGGGGCCGTAACTGTTTTGAATCCACCACGCGCCCCAAGTGGGCCCCTCCACAAACCCGTTCCACTGGGGCGTGTAGAGCATGGAGATGTTCTGGTATTCCGGGTCCGGATAGAACAGGCGCGCGGAGGTCTCCAGCAGTTGCAGATAATCCGTGTCGCCCTCGCCCTGGTAATACCTGCCCTCAAAGCGTTCGGCGGCAAACGCCCCGCCCGCCGCAACCATGCCGGCCATCAGCACAGTGAGCACCAGGGACAAACCAACGCACGTCTTTCCCATAAAGCCCGCAACTCCTTCCGAAAAATGCAGGACAGCCGCCCTCGGCTGTCGGCCCTTGGCACAATGCCAATCACTGGTTTAGGAACACTCCACAACCTCCACCTCAACGTGTTTCAGGCGCGCTTGCTCCACCAATTGTTCGAGTCGAACGGCACCTCGCCAGAGATCCAATCCGATCCGCACTGGACGCACACTTGGGCAGGCACATGGCGAACCACCACAATGCCGTGCCCCAATTCAACCAAAAACGCAGTCTTCCCGGCGCGTCTGTCGCCACCGCATAGAGGACATATGCTTTCCAATCCAACGGCAAGCGCCTTGCACAAAATGGAGCACTCCAAAACTTAATCCGTCCTCGAATCTCAGAGTTCACTCTCAGACTTCAAATCGTCCCTTGTCCTTCGCTTTCTTTTCCGCGAATTCCGCAGTTGAGATTCTTCTCCTGGCCGCGGCTCCGCCGCATCAGGGAATTATCAGTTTTTCCCGTCGGCCGCGCAACAATTCCCCCGTGGTGCGAAGCACACGAAAACCGCCCCCGCACCGCTGTAACATTTCGCCGGAAGCGGGGTATTATTTCATAACGTGGGCATTGCATGGTGGTCCTGATCATCCTCGGCCCGGACACAAGAGCCGATATTTATAAAGAACGCCGGCGCGCGGTCTTCCCCTTCGGGAACCGCGCGCCGGCGTTTCTCTTTTGTGGACTATTCCTGCTCCGCCTTCTTTGCCTCGTTCTGCCTGCGGATGAACTCGACCGTCTTGGTCAGCCCGTCCTTGAGCGAGACTTCCGGTTTCCAGCCGAGCACCTCGGCCGCGCGCGCGCCAGTGATGTAAATCTTCTCGACCTCGCCGGGGCGGCTGTCCTTGAGCAGGGGCTTTCCGGAGAATCCGATGATGCCACGGAGAAGGTCGTACAGTTCCTTGACCGACAAGCCCTTGCCCGATCCCAGGTTGATCGTGGCGCCGGTGCCCTTCTTCAGCGCGAGCACGCAGGCGCGCGCGACGTCGCCCACGTACACGTAGTCGCGCAGCGGCGTTCCGTGACCGTAGAGCGTGGGCGACTTTTCCTCAAGCATGACGCCCGCAAGGATGGAGCACACGCCCGCCTCGCCCTGGGGGCTTTGGCGCGGGCCATAGACGTTCGGGAAGCGCAAAATCGTCGAGGGCAGCTTGTACATGCGGCTGTACAGGCCGATGTAGTTCTCCACACACAGCTTGCTCGTGCCGTACTGCGACTCGGGCAGCGGCGGGCAGTTCTCGTCGGCGGGCAGCTTTTCGGGCGAGCCGTAAATGGCCCCGCCGGTTGAGGCGAAGATGAACTTCTTCACGTTCGCCGCCACGCACATTTCAAGCAGGTTCAGCGATCCGCGCACGTTCACGTCCGCGTCAAAGATCGGGTCCTGCACGCTGCGCCGCACGTCTATCTGCGCCGCGAAATGCGCGACCACCTCGGGCTTTTCATCTTCAAACACGTCGGCCAACT
>CAIXUF010000460.1 GCA_903922535.1 Candidatus Hydrogenedentota bacterium | reverse complement strand
CTTTTTTGGCCAGGAGGATGAAGATGGTGGAAAAAAAGACAAAGTGCTTGCCGCCTATTTCGTTGGACAATTGTGTTTGAAGTCTGAATTGGACTCCATAAAAGAACGGCAGGCCCGTACCTTTGCAAACTTCCAGAGACCCGCTGGTACATTTCATGATTCTAGGACCCCCGATGAGATTGCAGAGAAGATTGCTGCTCTGCACAAAGATTGGGTTTCGCCTGAGAATGAGAAACACGTGTAAACTGAGGCGGACTATCGGAGGCTACTCGCCGACATCAACAGGGGGCTTGACGATTTCGAACACATACTGCAGGACCAGATTACCCTGCAAGAAGACAAGTACGTTCGAGAAGAAGTAAATAAAGCACTTCAAAGCTTTGACGAGAACCTCGCACAGAAGTTAGACTCCAAAGAACTGAACAAGCTTGATCCACTTTGGAAGAACGTAGAGAAGAGCATGGATCTGTTGATTAAATCGTTCAACATAGAATACGCCCTTGTATTCGGCAGATCCCAAGTGTCGACCGAAAACTCCCCAGACTTACGAATAGTGGCTAAAGTGGGCAAGTTGCCGCCGGACATTCTACCGACCTCTAGCCAAATCAAATTTGACCTTTCCTTAATCCCCAAGAACTTGCTTGCCAGACATTGTGCCACACCAAAAGATAAGGATCTAAAGAAAGGATTGGACGGTATTTACTTTGACGATACCGCGATGAGACTTCGTTACATACCTGTACATCGCCCGCGGGACACCAGCGCCATGGTTACGCTTTTCAAGTATGGCCCTGGTAACAGTCCGAATCTCAAGGTTAACGAATTGGGTGGGTATCTAAATTCGACCTTGCGGTCCTTCTACTCCGTGGTTGAGTCCTCTGTGGAGACCTTCGTGGAGGCCGCCACACGAACCAATATCGAAAATGTCATTCGTGTATTCGGACATGAGGCTGCCACAATAACTGCGGGATTGGACTGCCTGCGCGAAACCTATCTGAAAGATATCTACACAATTAGAACCCTATCATCCAAAGCACTAGCTGACATTCAAGGAGACATGGATGGTTATGTTCGTCTACTGATTCTCTTAACATCAAACCCGCGTCCAATCCTAAGCAGGCCAAAGCCGAAGGTTTCCCTTTTCCCACCCTTTCATGATCTGCTGTTTAAATGGGAAAAGTTTTATCGTCAGCAAGCTTTGGTCAAATCGTTGCAGTTCCAAGTCTTTCCGGTCACTGCGGATGATCCAACACGACCCGATATGCTGGCCGATAAGGCCCTGCTTGAACAGTTGCTGTATAATCTCGTCGGTAATGCCGTCAAGTACTCGCATCCCGGCACAAGGATATACATGGACTGTGAAAAACCAAGCAGCAAGGCTGACAGTCCCTACGTCCTCACCATCCGTAATTATGGTATCGTGATTGAAAATGACCGTAAGATTTATGACCTGTTTTATCGTGGCAATTCAAAAGAAGAGGGCGTGGGAATTGGCATGTTTGTCGCTAAGCAGATTGCTGAAGCGCATAATGGCACCATTACTCACACCAGGCGCGAGGTATCCGCGTATAATGTTCCTCTGCTTCTGCCCTATTTGGAATTGGAGCCCCGACACAAAGTACCCGGTCTAACTTCTAAGATTGCAGATGAAGTCCAGAGGCTCAGGCAGAACGGCGACGATGCGCGTACAGTGGCGGCAGATGACAATCTTAACCCTCTCTATAATCCCGTGCGGTTGAAGATTCTCGGCGAGATTCGCAATCCAACCTACGAAGTCACATTCACTGTAACCATTCCACAGGGAGAACGGTCATGAAGAAGAAAGTACTAGTCCTAGAAGACCAGGGAGGGATTCTTATTCCCCTCGAAGAGCGGCTGGAGAAAGAAGGATATGAGGTCGTTTGTGCCGGCGACCTCTACACAGCCACCCAAGCACTCGAAGATTTCAAACTGGACGCACTTATCGTTGATCTCAACATGGATCCTGCTGGACTCGATTCTGCGCTTTATGAGGACACGGTGGATGGCCAATTGACTGGATGGATATGGTTGAGACAATATCCGGAGTATCATGGCAAGGCAATCATATACTCTGCCTATCTGGCGACACTCGCAGAACATACACGCGCGGAGGATACAGACCTACTACAGCATATCAAACAGATTAGCAAGAGAGAGGAAGGTCATGTCCGTGCCTTGATCTCGGCAATGAAAGATATCACAACAAAAGGATAACGTTCGTATTCATGTTTCCATGAACCGAAGGGAGATCTTTCATTATGTCGAATTTGTACAATGTGGCACTCGGGTATCTCTTAACCCTCAGAGGACTTGTTGCTCTGTTGCGATCAAATCTAGGTGCCGGTCAGACGAATGGCACAAGATCGGCAGCATTCCTTGGACCCCAAATACGGCAGTACGTATATGACGCCAAAGATTCGTCTAAGGTTTTGCTTGAATCCGGCGAGCCGCTGGGGGTTACAGACCTAACCCTGATGCTTGATCTTTGCGTCAACATCTCATCCGATCTTGAGTTTATTGACCGCTATACAGGCTTGTCGTCCTATGCCAATTACATCGCTGAAATAAGATACATAGGTAGCCAGACGGCAGATCGTTTAAGGGTGCAGTCCTTTTAGTTCACGCTAAAAAGGCTGCATACCAACTCAACACTTATGATGACGCCGTACTGGACTGTGTTATAGGCAGACCCGGAAGGCTCGCGCCGTACGGAACTAAATCAGGGGTGCAATGGGTGTCGATGGCATCCACAAGGCCCACTATACCCCCCCTGACTCCGTAAGATCACAAATGGCAAGACGACACTTCCGCAGGTAAGACCTTGGATGGCAGCGATGCGGAGGCTTGCCCGATGCGCTTTATCCCGGTACAATGGACCGGGCTGTGATGTGTGTCCCGCCGGGGCGGCGGGACTGCGGGCCGCGAATTCAACCGTACAGGAACTCCATCCATGACCAAGTTCTTGCCGACACTGCTGCTGGCACTGGCGCTTGCCGCCGCAACGGTCCGGGCGTCCGAGAAGCCGGGCACAATTCGTCCGGCCGAACTGCGCTGTGAATACCGGGCCGATCCGATGGGCATCGACACGCCCCGGCCGCGCTTCACCTGGATTGTGGTCGGCGAGGGCCAGACCCGGGGTCTGGCACAGACCGCCTACCAGGCGGTCGTGGCGGACTCGATACAGGCCATCCAGAAGAACCGGGGCACGCTGTGGGATTCGGGCCGGGTGAAATCGGACAACACGGTGCTGGTGGACTATGCGGGCAGGCCGCTCGCCTCGCGCATGAACTGCTTTTGGAAGCTGCGCGTGTGGGACCAGGACGGCAACGCATCGGACTGGACGGAACCGGCCATGTTTTCGATGGGCCTGCTGAAGGCGGAAGACTGGTCGGCGGACTGGATTGGCTATGATGCGCCCGATCCGGGTGTCGTGGAGCCCCGCGAGCCGCTCCGGGGCGCGATGTGGATCTGGTATCCCGAGGGCGACCCCGCCAAGGACGCCCCGGCGGGCAAGCGCTGGTTCCGGAACGTGTTCGAACTGGACGAGGTGTCGGGCATCCGCGAGGCGACGCTCTTCATCACCTGCGACGACCGCGCCCGCATCAACATCAACGGCAAGCGCGTGGGCAAGGGCAAGGATGAAATCAAGGACCTCAGCCATCTGTACGAGTTCCCCGTCGCGGATCTGCTCAAACCGGGACGCAACGTCATCGCCGTCACCGCGGAAAACCTAAAGGCCGCCGCGGGCCTGATCGCCCGGCTGGAGGTGGTCTTTGCGAACGGCAACGTGGCCGCCTCGGCGACGGAGGAGGACTGGAAGACCACGAACAAGGAACCGGACCGCAAATGGAACGACGAGGACTTTGACGACTCCGGCTGGGCCGATTCGAAGGAAGTGGCCGAGTACGGCGCCGAGCCCTGGGGCAAGGTGAAGTGCAAGCACGACTATCTTCCCCCCGCCCCCTACCTGCGCCACGGCTTTGCCGTGGAGAAGAAGGTGCGTCGCGCCACAGCCTACGTGTCCGCGCTGGGCCTCTACGAAATGCGCCTGAACGGGCGGCGCGTGGGCGATTATCTGTTCACGCCGGGCTGGACGGACTACAAGAAGCGGGTCTACTACAACACCTACGACGTGACGGGGCTGCTCCGGGCGAGCGAGCCCAACGCGGTGGGCATCATCCTGGCCGACGGCTGGTACGCCGGCCATGTCGGCAACTACGGGGCCGGTTATTACGGGTTGGACCCCCGCTGCAGGGCACAGATTGAGATCGAGTACGAGGACGGCACAACAGACCGCATCGTGACCGACGACGCCTGGAAGGCGAGCTACGGCGAACTGCGCGAGGCCGACCTGCTCATGGGCGAGGCGCATGACCTGACCAAGACCATCCCCGGCTGGGACGCGCCCGGGTTCAACGACAACGGCTGGGCGCCCGTCGCCCTCACGCCCCGCGCCGAAATAGAAGTGCCGGTGCAGGCCTACCCGGGTGACCCGGTGCGCCGCTTTGAAACCCTCACCGCCACCAAAATGACCGAGCCCAAGCCGGGCGTGTTCATTTACGACCTTGGTCAAAACATGGTCGGCTGGGCGAAGATCACGCTCGACGGCAAGGCGGGTCAGAAGATCGTCGTGCGCCATGCCGAAATGCTGCAAAAGGACGGCACGCTCTACACCATCGCGCTGCGCTCGGCCCGCGCCACGGACTATTACACGCTGGCGCAGGACGGCACGGTGACGCTCGAACCGGGCTTCACCTTCCACGGCTTCCGCTATGTCGAGATCACCGGCGTGGACAAGGCGCCCGCGGTCGGCGACGTGAAGGGTGTGGTCATCCACTCCAACATCCCCCAGGCGGCGGTCTTTGAGGCGTCGAACCCGCTGCTCACAAAACTCGCCAAGAACATCGTCTGGGGCCAGAAGGGCAACTACTTCGACGTGCCGACGGACTGCCCCCAGCGCGACGAGCGGTTGGGCTGGACGGGCGACGCCCAGTTCTTCATGCCGACCGCCCTCTACACGGCGGACATCGGCGCGTTCCACACCAAGTGGCTCGTCGACCTGGTGCAGGACGCGCAGTTGGACGACGGCTCTTTCGCCCATGTCGCGCCGAACGTGAACCAGGGTGGAGGCGCGGTGGCCTGGGGCGATGCGGCCATCATCTGTCCCTACCTCATGTACCGCTTCTACGGCGACACGCGCATTCTCGAACAGCACTTCGACCACATGGTCAAGGGCATGGATTTCCTCCAGGCGACCAGCAAGGAGTATATCCGCGACAAGCTGGGCTTCGGCGACTGGCTCAACCTGGGCGGCGGCGCCAAGGACGAGGTCATCTGCACGGCCTACTACGCCTATCTGGCCGGGCTCATGTCCGAGACGGCCGGGGTCATCGGGCGCACGGCCGAGCAGGCTAAATACGCCGACCTGCACACGAAAATCCGCGACGCGTTCATCAAGAGCTTTGTCGGGCCGGACGGCAAAATCCTGGAAAGCAGCCAGACCGGCTATGCGCTGGCGTTCGCATTCGACTTAATCCCCGACGCGCTCAAGACCGCCGCGGCGGACCGTTTCGTGGAGGAGATCAAGCGCTTCGACGGACATTTGGCCACAGGCTTCATCGGCACGCCGCGGCTGCTGCCCGCGCTCACGCTCGCTGGCCGCGAGGACGTGGCCTACCGCCTGCTCATGAACACGACTTTCCCCTCCTGGCTTTACCAGGTCACGCTCGGCTCGACCACCATGTGGGAGCGCTGGAACGGATGGACGCCGGAGAAGGGCTTTAACGATCCCGGCATGAACAGCTTCAACCATTACGCCTTCGGCGCGGTGGGCGAGTACATGTACAACCACGTCGCGGGCATCCTGCCCGACGGCGTCGGCTTCAAGAAGATAATCCTGCGGCCCCGTCCCGGCGGCGGACTGACCTCGGCCAAGCTGGCCTACCGTTCCATCCACGGCGGGATCCTTTCGGACTGGAAGATCGAGGACGGCAAGTTCAAGTACACGGTGGAAGTGCCCGCCAACACCACAGCAACCGTGTGCCTGCCTTCCGCCGCGCTCGAAACGGCCCGCGAGGACGGCGCGCCCCTGGCGCAGGCAAACGGTGTGACCGCGGCGCGGCTGGAAGACGGCGAGGTGAAATGCCAGGTCAGTTCCGGAAGGTATACCTTTGAAATTGCCTACACGCCCCCGGCCGTTTCGGCAAACTGACGGAACGGAAACGATGGCCGAAGATCTGAGAGTTTGGCTGAAGCGGGCCGTGGCGCTGTCCAAAGCGCCCGGCGCGGTGGCCTGCGTTGGTAAAGCGGGCGGCGGCAAATTACTGTCGGCCGCGGAGGGCATGCGCCAAATTACGCCGGTCACCGAGGCGGCTACCGAAGACACCATCTACGACCTCGCCTCGCTGACCAAGCAGATCTCCACCACCACGTCCGTCATGCTGCTGCATGAGGACGGCAAGCTGAGCCTGGACCAGAAGGTGTCCGAGTTCCTGCCGATTCCGGGTCTGGAACATTACACGCTGCGCCAGTGCATCACGCACACGGCCGGACTCGCCGCGTTCAAGCCCTGGCAAACGGAAGTCCACTCGCCCGAGGATATCGTGCAGCGCATTGCGGCGCTGCCGCCTTCCCACCCCGCCGGCACGCAGCGGGTATATTCGGATCTTGGGTTCATCCTGCTCGCGCAGGTCGTGGGGCAGGCCGCCCGCGAACCGATTGACGCCTTCATCGCGCGGCGCGTGTTCAAGCCGCTCGGCATGAAGCGCACGCTGTTCAACCCCGGTCCCGAACTGCGCAGGGACTGCGCCGCCACGGAGGACTGCCCCTGGCGCAAGCGCGTGCTCAAGGGCGAGGTCCACGACGAGCGCGCCTTCGCCATGGGCGGCGTGGCGGGCCACGCCGGACTCTTCGGCACCGCGCCCGACCTGGGCCTCTTCTGCGACGCGCTGCTTTCCGGCAAAATCCTCAAGCCCGCCACGCTCGATAAAATGCTGCGCATCGGCCAGGTGCCGTTCTATCCGGGACAGGGCCTCGGCTGGTGGCTTGACCCCTGGACCTCCGGCTCCAACGGCTACCTGCCGTCGCGCCGCGCCTTCGGCCACACGGGCTTCACGGGGACCTGCCTGTGGCTGGACCGCGACACGGGCCTCTACGGCGTGCTGCTCAGCAACACAGTCCACCCGAAACGCGAGCCGCGCGACAACACCAGCCTGCGCCGCACCTTCTACGACGGCATCATGTTCGGTTATTACCCCAAGAGCACCAACGCGCACAGCGGCATAGACTATCTGCCGCGCACCGGCTACGAATCGGTCCGCGGGAAGAGGGCGGCAATCCTGACCAACCAGGCCGCGACAGACATGCTGGGCCGGCCCGATCTTGAGGCGTTCGGCCTGGAACCGGGTGTGACCTTCAAGGCCATCTACACGCCCGAGCACGGCCTGCGCGGACAGGCCGAAGCGGGCAGGGCCGTCGCCTCGGAGAAGACGGGCACCGCACCGGTCATCAGCCTTTACGGCAAACAGAAGCGCCCCGCGAAGGACGAACTCAAGGGCGTGCAGTTGTTCGTCATCGACCTGCCCGATGTCGGGTCGCGCTACTACACCTACATGGCGACCATGAAGGAGTGCCTCGCCGCCTGTGCCGAATCGGGCGTGCCCGTGCTCGTGCTCGACCGGCCCAATCCGCTTGGTGGCACCGTGCTGGAGGGGGCGATTGCGAAAGTGTGCGAGTCGGCCGTCTGCTCCGCGCCCATCCCCGCGCGGCACGGCATGACCCTCGGCGAGATCGCCCAGTTCTTCCAAAGAACCGTGTTTGAAAAGTCAAAACTCAAGCTCGAAATACAGAACGTCGAAAACTGGCGCCGCGAACTGATGCATCCCGTCTGCGCCCTGCCGTGGACGCCGCCCTCGCCCAATCTGCCCACTTTTGAATCTGCGCTCGCCTACACGGGCACCTGCCTCTTCGAGGGCGTCAATCTCAACGAGGGCCGCGGCACCGACACACCCTTCCTCATCCTCGGCGCGCCCTGGGCCGACAACAAGGTCCTCTTGGACGCAATCGACCCCGCGCTGGCCGCGGGATTCAAACTTGCGCAAAGGGTCTACATCCCCAAGCCAATTCCCGGCAAAGCGGAAAACCCCGAGTATAACGGCAAGATCTGCAAAGGCATCCTGCTCGAAGTG
>CAIXUF010000459.1 GCA_903922535.1 Candidatus Hydrogenedentota bacterium | reverse complement strand
GGCATTGCGACTGCAGGGCATCCAGACAGAAAGCGCCTACTGGGATGAAGTGGTAAGCCTCCAACGTCTCGATGCTCCCGGCGTGGTTGAGTTCGTGCGGCAGGTGCGCGCAGACGACCCCCCCATGACTCCGCTGTACTTTGTGGCTGAGTACGCGTGGGCAAAGGTGTTTGGCCCCGGGCTGGTCACTGTTCGCATGCTGTCGGTTCTTCTTGGATTGGCGGGCCTGGTGTTGGTTTACCTGCTGGGGCGGCGCATGTTCGGCGGATTGGCCGGTTTGATTGCGGCGGCCCTGATGTCGCTCAGCGTGACGCACACTTTCTACTCCCAGGAACTGCGGCCCTACGCTCTTGTCTTGGTGCTGACGGCGGTGTCCGCCTATTCGCTCATGGAAGGGTTGTCGAAAAAACGCGCAGCGTGGTGGTGGGTCAACGTTGCGGCAAATATCTGCCTGATGTGGACGCATCTTTTTGCCGCGCTGTACCTCGTCACCCAGGGGCTGTTCCTGGCGGTGGTGCTGTGCGGAAGAAATCGGTTTCGGTGCTTCGTCTATTGGACGGTCTCCCAAGTTCCGAGCACGATTGCCTGGACCTTATGGTTCCGATCCATCGATTTTGTCGCGCTTGACCAGGCCAGCTACCTGAAACGATTCCTGGTGCACACCCCCAGGCTCGTGGCCGAGCAGTTCATGCATCTGTGCGGCGACCGTGTTACGACGTTGAAACCGTTTCTGCCGGTTCCCTGGCTGTCCGCGGGAGCGCTGATGGCGGCGGTCATGGGAGTGCTGGTCGCCGGGGCAGTCGGCAGGATGCTGCTGCAGCCCCCCCTGGAGAACCGGACGGCCAGGGCGGGTCTATTCTTTCTTCTCGGCTGGATGCTGGCTCCCGCGTTCCTCCTGTACATCTATTCCGTGGCATGGTACCCCTCCTTCCACTTTCGCTACGTGCTGTACAGTTCCCTGCCCGTCTTCATGTTCGCCGGAGCGGCGGTGTCCATGGTCAGGAAGCGGTGGCGTCAGGCGGTTGTTGCGGTCCTGCTTCTGGCCCTCTACTCGGTTAACCTGGGCCATTATCCCCATCCGTGGCGTATGGACTGGAAGTCCGTGGCCCGGGACTTGCAGCAAGACGCCGGGATCAACGATCCGATACTGGTGTATTGGAAAAGCCATCGGGCACCGTTGCTGTACGCCTCCGGTTTCCAGCCCGGTCGCATCGGCATGATAACGAATCAGCGCGGCCTTGTCGCCCGATGCGCCGAACTGGCCGCCCAGGGGAGGACGGTGTGGCTCGTGGTGAGAACCGACGCACCGGACACGGTGGGTTGGCCTCCCTACGAGGAACTGTTCAACAAGCACAACTTGGAGTGTGCCGGGAAATCTTTCGGAGAGATTCAGCCGGTGTTGAAGCTTTTCCGGGTGTGTTCGCAACAGTTGGCGGCGGCAAGGCTGCCTGCCCTCCCGAAGCCGTTCAGGAGCCCCGGCACCATGTTTGCCACTTCCATCAAGTGACCGGGTGCGGCAGCCCGCGCCGCACCCGCACAAGGTCGTGCGTCTCGGGCTGTCCCTACCGTCAATCTCAGGGATCTGTGCAATTCCAGGGCGCGGCTATTTGTTCTGCGCGTGGTATTCCTGGAGGGAAAGAAGCTGCGGGTCGCCCACGCGCATGGCGCCGATGGCGGACACGCCCGCGCGGGCCGCGGCCAGGGTGGTCATGGTCGGCACGCCGCGCTCCAGGGCGGCGCGGCGCAGCGCACGGTCATCCTCCTTGGCGTCGATGCCCAGCGGCGTGTTGATGATCCAGTCTATCTCGCCGTTGATGATGCGGTCCAGAATGTTCGGCCGGCCCTCGCTGAGCTTGGCGACCGCCTCCACGGGGATGTCGAGCGCGCGCAGACATGCGGCGGTTCCCTGCGTGGCGACCAGCTTGAAACCCAGCGCGTGCAGACCCCGCGCGACGTCGTTCATGTTGCGCTTGTCGTTTTTGTTCAGGCTGAGGAAGATGGTGCCCTTCATGGGCAGGCTGGTGCCCGCCGCAATCTGGCTCTTGGCGAAGGCGAGCCCCATGTTCTTGTCGATGCCCATGACCTCGCCGGTGCTGCGCATTTCCGGTCCGAGCAGGATGTCCACGCCCGGGAACTTGATGAAGGGCAGCACGACCTCCTTGGCGGAAATGTAGGACGGCGTCGGGTCCTGGGTGAAGCCCAGATCCACAAGCTTCTTGCCCGCCATGACGCGCGCGGCCAGTTTGGCCAACGGCACGCCGATGGCCTTGGACACGAAGGGGATCGTGCGCGAGGCGCGCGGATTGACCTCGAGCAGGTAGATGTCATCTCCGCGCACGGCGTACTGGATGTTCATCAGGCCGATGACTTCAAGCTCTTTGGCCAGCGCGCGGGTCTGCTCGCGCAGGCGGCGGATGATGTCGTCGGGCAGGTCGTAGGGCGGCAGGATGCAGGCGCTGTCTCCGGAATGCACCCCCGCCTCCTCGATGTGCTGCATGATGCCCGCGACGACCACCGTCTCGCCGTCCGAAATGGCGTCCACGTCGATTTCCACCGCCGATTCCAGGAACTTGTCGATCAGGATGGGATGCTCGGGTGACGCCTCGACGGCGTAGGTCATGTAGCGCTCCAGCGCGGCACGGTCGTAGACGATTTCCATGGCGCGGCCGCCGAGCACGAAGGAGGGCCTGACCACGACGGGATAGCCGATGCGGTCGGCAATCACCTCGGCCTGTTCATAGGAGGTGGCGGTGGCGTTGTCCGGTTGGAGCAGGTTGAGCCGCTCCACCACGTCGCGGAAGAGTTCGCGGTCCTCGGCGCGGGCGATGCTGTCGGGCGTGGTGCCGATGATCGGCGCGCCCGCGGCCTTGAGCCGCTGCGCAAGGTTGAGCGGGGTTTGCCCGCCGAACTGGACAATGACGCCCTTCGGCTTGACCCGGTCGATGATGTTCATCACGTCCTCGAAGGTGACCGGCTCGAAGAAGAGGCTGTCGGACGTGTCATAGTCGGTGGAGACGGTTTCGGGGTTGCAGTTGACCATGATGGTCTCGTAGCCGTCGTCTTTGAGGGCGAAGGCCGCGTGAACGCAGCAGTAGTCGAACTCGATGCCCTGGCCGATGCGGTTCGGGCCGCCGCCGAGGATGATGATGCTCTCCTTGCCGGACAGGCGCGTTTCGTCCTCGCCGTCGTAGGAGGAGTAGTAGTAGGGCGTGTATGCCTCGAACTCGGCGGCGCAGGTGTCCACCAGCCGGTAGCCGGGGATCACGCCAAGCTGTTTGCGCAGCGTGCGCACGTCGTCCTCGGTCTTGCCCCAGGCGAAGGCGAGCTGGCGGTCGCTGAATCCAAGCTGCTTGATGCGGCGCATTTCCGCCGCCTCCGTCGGGATCGCCTGCTGAATCGCCGGTTCGGCGTCGGTGATCTCTTTCATCTGGCGCACGAACCACGGGTCGATCTTGGTGGTCTCGAAGATCTCCTCGACTGTCGCGCCGAGCCGCAGCGCGGAGGCGATCTGGAAGACGCGGTCGCGGTTGGGTATGCGCATCGCGCGAATGAGGGCATCCTTTTCCGCGACGGGGTCGCCGCCCGCGGTGAGCGGTTTGTCCTTGCCGTCGGCACCCATGCCGGCGCGGCCGATTTCCAGCCCGCGGATGGCCTTCTGCAGCGATTCCTTAAACGTGCGGCCGATGCTCATCGTCTCGCCGACG
>CAIXUF010000458.1 GCA_903922535.1 Candidatus Hydrogenedentota bacterium | reverse complement strand
CCCTGCGTTGCCCTATCCTCCGCTCAGGTCAACTCCATTTTAACCAAAACCGCGCTCTTCCTCTCGGGTAGATTCTTACTTGAGGCAACGAATCGAATTTCGGGTAGATTTTTACTTGAGGCAACGGGAACCCGGGCCAGGGTGAAGCAGAGTGGCATCCGTCGCAAGGACAATGCAACACCCACCAGGCCGGCGTCAGTTCTGACCGATCACCTGAGTGCCTTCTCAACCTCCCTGCGGATGCTTGCGTCGGTACCCGGACCATAGCCCTCATTCACAAATGTGACGATTCCCGTGCGGTCTATGAGAACGATCTTCGGCACGCCGGACACCCCGTACAGGTTGCCCGCAGTGCTTTCGGGATCCATCAGCACTGCGATGTTTATCTTTCTGTTCTTCACAAAGTTGCGCACGGCATCCGGAGAGTCCTGCTGGTTGACCGCGTAGACGGCCAGACCGCGCGGGCCGAATTCTTCCGCGATTCCCGCGAGGTTTGGGATGGACATGCGGCAGGACGGGCACCATACCGCCCAGAAGTCAAGCAGCACCACATCCTTGCCGAGATGGTCCGCAAGGCTCACCTTTTTTCCGTCAAGTGAAGTGAGCGAAAACACCTTGGCGAGTTTGCCTTCGAGCGGGTCGGGGATGTGCAGGTAGCCACCAAAATAGAGCGCCACCACGGCCGCGCCCACCAAGAACACGGTTATTTGACGCCAGCGGTCCCTGATCAGCCCATGGGGGGAGGGCTGGCCGTTGTCTTCTCTCGTTTCTTCCATGATTTCCTTCTTTCATTGAGCAGTATTGACCCCGGCACAAAACCCACCGTAAAACGAAGCATCACAAGCGGGCGAAAAGCCCTCTAACGCTGCAGCATCTTGGGCCATGTTTTGCGCCGGGTGACGGTGCGTTCCGTTTTGCCCCGCAGAACCTCACGCACCCTGCCGGCGGGGCACGGCAATAGTCTAGCGCTTGTCGGTGCGGAGATCCAGCCAGTCCAATTCTTGGCGGGTGAGCTTCACATCCACGGCGGTGGCGAGTTCCTTGATCTCGTTGGGGGCGAAGGCGGCGACCAGCGGGAAGACGTTCAGGTCCTGGCTGAGCGCGTAGGCCAGCGCCACTTGTGCCGGTCCCAGGCCGCGTTCTTTGCCGAGTTGCGTGGCGCGCTCGAGTCGGCTAAAGTTCGCTTCGCAGCCGTAGCAGCGCATGTGGAGCGTGTCCGCATGCTCTGCCTGGTTCCCGCGGCCGAGCCGGCCGCTGAACCAGCCGCCGGACAGCGTGGACCAGCAGAACAGGGGCATCTTCTCGCGAACGTACCAGTCCTGCTCGGCGGCGTGGGCGCCGGTGATGCTGATGCAGTCGTCCCAGGGTGGCTCAACCATTTCGGCGAGGCTGAAATGGGGGCTGGAAAACGCGAACGGTTCCAGCCCGTTTGCCTGGGCATGGTCGTTGGCAGCAGCCACACGGTCCGCGCGCCAGTTGGACCCGCCGTAGGGTCCAATCAGCCCTGACGTCCGGTGTCCATGGAGCGCTTCCATGATCGGACCGATCGGCACCGACGGGTCGTCGCGGTGCAGCCCGTACAGGTCGATGTGGTCGAACTTGAGCCGCGCCAGCGAGTCGTGAATGTCCGCCTCGATGTCGTAGGGCGTGACCCGTTTGCGGTCGGCATTGTGGTGCGCGCCCTTGTCGAGCACCACGATCTTGTCGCGGATGCCTCGCGAGGCAACCCAGCGCCCGAACACACGCTCCGTGTCGCCGTTGCCGTAGACGTGGGCGTTGTCGAAGGCGTTCACGCCCGCCTCGAACACCGCGTCAAGCAGCGCGTAGTCGTTGGCCTCGTTCTCGGGATTGAGCATGATACAGCCCTGCACGATGCGCGACACGGGCTTGTCGAGACCGGGAATACTTCCGTACTGCATGCGCTTTCCTTCCTACTCCATCGGGTATTTGACGCCCCACTGCGCGCGCATCTGGTCCAGGGTGTCCATGATCGCAACCGACTCGTCGAGCGGCATGACGGCGCTTTCCAGTTTACCCGCGCGCATGCAGTTCATCACCTCGCGGGCCTGGCAGTTGTAGCCGTTGCCCGCATAGGGCAGGTCGAAGGTTTCGGGGTCGGAGCCGTTGACTGCAAGCACGGCCCGGGTGCCACACCAGAACGGCGATGTCAGATGAATCATGCCGTTGGTGCCGACGATACGCGCTTCCTGCTGGGTTTCAGCCCGCACCGCGCTGGATACCAGTGCCAGCCCGCCACCGGGAAAACCGAGCACGGCGGCGTTCATGTCGTCCACCCCGGTCGGACCAATTTCAGCCATGGCCGCGATGCGGTTGGGCACGGCGCCGAAAACCATTGCCGCGAAGGAAATGGGGTAGATGCCCACATCGAGCAGACCGCCGCCGCCAAAGGCGGGATCAAACAGCCGGCTTTCCTCTTCGTATTCGGTGCGGAAGCCAAAGTCGGCGTATACCATCTGCGGTGTGCCGATGCGGCCCTCTTTCAGCCACTGTCGTGCCTGCACGACGGTGGGCAGGAAACGGGTCCACATGGCCTCCATGAGGAACAGCTTTTTCTCGCGCGCCACGGCCACCATTTCTTTGGCTTGGGCGCGGTTGATGGCAAAGGGTTTCTCGCACAGCACCGCCTTTCCGCCGTTCAGCGCCATGATCGTGCAGTCCTTGTGCCCGGAATGCGGCGGGGCGACGTAGATCACGTCCACCTCGGGATCGGCGCAGAGTGCCTCGTAGGAGCCGTGGCGGCGCGGGATGTCGTATTTGTCCGCGAAGGTGTTGGCGCTTTCAAGGTTTCGGGAACCCACCGCGATCACTTCGGCGTCATCCAGGATCTTTAGGCCAGCAACCATCTTGTGCGTGATATTCCCCGTGGCCAGGATGCCCCAGCGGATCTTGTCGGTCATGCTTGTGTCTCCTTCTGCGTGGCTGCACGGTATGGGTGAAGCCGAGAAACTGTTATGGACGATATGGACGATATGGACGATATGGACGATATGGACGGCGGGTACGGAGGGTACGGAGGGGACCGAAGGCACAGTGTTCGTTGGCTCTTCGATTTGTGGCGTCCATTTCGTCCATACAGTCCATATCGTCCATGTCTTGCTGTTTCCACGTTACATTACCTGCCGCGCCTTGGGCGCGGCAAGTTGAGTCGATCAAAGCGCCATCAGCGCTCCGCTGATGCAGGCGCGGATGCGGGCCGCGGCGGCGTGCATGTTTTCCAGCACGTGCGAGTGGGAGAGGGGTTCGGAGCCGCCGCACAGGTTTGCCACGCAGCACACGACGGCGGAGCGCAGGCCGAGTTCGCGGCAGCGGACGAGTTCGGCAACCAGGCTCATGCCCACGACGGCCGCGCCGGAACGGCGCAGCAGGTCCACTTCGGCGCGGGTCTCGTAGCAGGGGCCGTGCATCCAGACGCAGGCGCCCTTGTGGTCGCAGCCGGACAGGATCACGTCGGGACGCTGCGCTGGGGGAAACGCGTACCGCGTTGAGGGCCAGGCCCACACTTCATCACAGGCAACCAAATCGCCAGGTTTCAGGTGTGCTTGAAGACCGCCCACGGCATTGAGAAACACAATGGTTTCGGCGCCCCAGCCCGCCATCACATCGACACCGCGCGCCACTTCGGCCGGGGTATGGCCCTCGTAAAGATGGGTGCGGCCGCATTGCAGAATCAGGGGCCTGCCGCCGTGAGTGCCGCGCAGAAATCTGCCCCCATGTCCCGCCACGTGGGCCGCGGGCATACCAGGCACTTTGGCGAAGGGGATTTCTCCATACACCACATCCAGCAGGCGCTCCAATTCCATGCCCGACCCACTTACCACGCCGATGGGTGCCGCGCTCATCCCCGCCACGGCCTTGGCAGCACCAGTTCCCGGTAAAGCTGCATCGCGTACTCGTCGGTCATGCCGGCCACGAAATCGGCCGTGCGCCGCTGCAGGGAATCCGCCGGATCACCCTCCAGAATCTCCTCGGAGGGATGCTCCAGCAGGTGATGGTACAGTTCGCGCAGCAGCCGCTCGGCCTTGCGGATTTCGGAGTCGATGAGCCCGCAGGGATAGACGCTGGCGTACATGTAGTTGCGCAGTTCGACCATGGCCCCGGCCACCCCGGGCACGACGCCCACCTCGCCGCCCTGGCTGCCCTCGATCACGCCCACGACCATCCGGTCAATCCGCTCCGACACCGTGGCGCCGAGCGTCTTTATGGCGGTCTTGGGCAGGTCCGCGGTGGTAAGCACCCCGGCGCGGAGGGCGTCGTCGATGTCATGGTTGAGATAGCCGATCATGTCGGCGACGCTGATGACCAGCCCCTCGCGCGTGGCCGGGCCGTCCTTGGGTTTGTCCCCGTAGATGAAGGCCTTGCCCGCCGAGTGGCGCAGGATGCCGTCGCGCACCTCCCAGGTCAGGTTGAGCCCCTGTCCCGCGCCGCGGCGCTCCAGTTTGTCCACCACGCGCAGGCTTTGCTCGTAGTGGCGAAAGCCTTCCGGCAGTTCGGCGGCAATAACGCGTTCGCCCGCGTGGCCGAAGGGGGTGTGGCCCAGGTCGTGGCCGAGCGCGATGGCCTCAGTCAGATCCTCGTTGAGACACAGCGCCCGCGCGATGGTGCGGGCAATTTGCGCCACCTCCAGCGTGTGGGTGAGCCGGGTGCGGTAATGGTCGCCCTCGGGTGCGAGAAACACCTGTGTCTTGCGCTTGAGCCGGCGGAACGCCTTGGTGTGCAGGATGCGGTCGCGGTCGCGCTGGAATGCCGTTCGGTAGGGGTCTTCGGGCTCGGGCACGGCGCGGCCGCGGCTGTTCCGCGCCAGACACGCGCCGGGCGCAAGAATCCGCGCCTCGCGCTCCTCCAACATTTCTCGGACACACAGGGGCATGGAAGGACACCTTTGCTGAAAACACCGGGAGCTATCTTATCAGAAAAGCCCCTTGAGGCTTGACATGCATGCGGTCTGTGCCCCACGCTTTTCTCCCACGCAAGGAAAGGAATCCGTCCGTGAACAACCAGGACAACTTCGATTCGCTGACGCGGGACATACTCGACATG
The DNA here is from genome assembly GCA_903922535.1 of Candidatus Hydrogenedentota bacterium. The sequence continues at coordinate 3,325 of CAIXUF010000458.1, read as the reverse complement.
CCCGTGTTTTCCGACCACGAACACCATCTGCCAGACGAGAACTTCCGGCAACCGGTCACGCTGACCTCGCTGCTGGCCCAGTCCTACGTGGGCTGGCTGGGATACACCCCCGGCGACACGCCTGAAAGCCGCGCGGACTATCTCGACCATGTCCGGCACAACACCTATTACGTGTGGTTTGAACGGGGACTGCTGGCAGCACACGGGCTGGATGCGCCCGTTACGGCGGACAATTGGGACGCCGTTTCGGACACCATTACGGCGGCGCACGCCGCAAACCCGGACCTGCACCTCGATATTCTGCGGCGTGCCGGCTATGAGCGGCTCATCCTTGACACCTACTGGAACCCTGGGGACGATGACGGCCATCCGGACCTGTTCGCGCCGACGTTTCGCATGGATAAGTTCATGTACGGCCACCACGCCGACGCCGCGGACAAGGATGGATTCAACCCCTGGACGAGTTACGGGTTTTCGGGGAAAACACTTGACGAGTACGTGGAGTTCATGCGCGCATACATCCGGCGGCGGCACGATGCGGGCAAGGTGGTCGCGTTCAAGAATGCCGAGGCCTACCGGCGTCCCATCACCTACGCGGAGGACAACCGGGAGGCAGCGCTGGAAGCCTTTGGCAAGCCGCGTGAGGCATTGTCCGATGCGCAGTGGATGCTGTTCGGCAACTACATTTTCCACCGCTGCTGCGAACTGGCGGCCGAGTTGGACGTGCCGTTCCAACTCCATTCCGGGCTGGCGCAAATCGGCGGGTCAGACCCGTCGCACCTTATCCCCATCCTGGAGAAGTACCCGCAGACGCGATTTGTGCTGTTTCATGCGGGATATCCCTGGATTCACACTATCGCCGGGCTGGCGCACAACTACACCAACGTCTGCCCGAGCATGACCTGGGTGCCCACGATATCCAGCACCGCCGCCGTGCGTGCGCTCAATGAATTCCTCGACGTCGCGCAAAGCGCCCGCACCATTACGTGGGGAAGCGACTGCTGGGTGTCCGAGGAGAGCGTTGGGGCGGTCATGGCATGGCGCTGGGTGGTGGCGCGCACGCTGGCAGACCGCATCGACATGGGCTTGTTGCGCATCCGCGATGCCGGTCGTCTGGCCGAGGGACTCATGTTCGCCAACAACCGCCACGTGTATCCGAAGGCAACATCCCCCTGAATCCCCCTTCAAAGGGGGACTTTTCCGCCAGCCCCGGTCCGCACCCAGGTTAAGATTCTGGAACAAGGAAAGGGGCTTTGGAACACACAGAGGTGTTTCGACTGTTTTAAGTCCCCCTTTGAAGGGGGATTTAGGGGGATGTTGCTTGTCTCTCCTACCCCTTCAACCCGGTCATCGTAATCCCCTCCACAAAGAAGCGCTGGCACAGCGCGAAGAGCGCCAGCACGGGAATGGTCATCATGGTGGCCGCCGCGAACATCAGCGGCCATTCCGCCATATGGTCTGTCATGAAGGCCTGCAGGCCCAGTGCCAGGGGCATCTTGTCCATCGAGTGGATGTAGATCAGCGGCCCCAGAAAGTCGTTCCACACCGCCACCACCTGAAATAGGATCACGGCGACGATTGCAGGCCGGATCTGCGGCAACAGCACCTTGCGGAACGTGGCAAAAGATGAAGCCCCATCGATCATGGCCGCCTCGTCGAGTTCCTTGGGCACGCCGCGGAAGAACTGGCGCAGCAGGAAGATGTAGAAGGGCGCGCCGAACCACGCGGGCACCCACAGCGGCTTGAACGTATTCACCCAGCCCAGCGTGGAGAAGATGAGATAGACGGGCGCCATGGTCACCTGCGGCGGCAGCATCATGGTCGAAAGCAGAACGAAGAACACGATCTCGCGGCCGGGCCAGTCGAAGCGCGAGAACCCATAGGCCACCAGCGGGCACACCACCGCCACGCCCGCAACGTTGAGCAGCACCAGCCAGAGGGAATTGAGGAAATACAGGTAGAACGCCGAACGCTGGAACACCTTGGCAAAGTTGTCCATCATCACCGGATCGGGCACGAGCAGCCGTGTCATGGACGACACGTCCTGCACCTGCGCCTCCGACTTGAGCGCGGTAGCCATCATGCCGTAGAGCGGCATGGCAAAGACAATCACAAGCGCAACCATGATCGCGTGCGTGAGAAACGATTTGAACCGGCGGCGCGCGCTATTCGTTTTCATAGTGCACCCACCGGCGCGACACGCGCAGTTGCAGCAGGCACACGGCGACGGTGATCACGAAAAGCACCCACGCCATGGCCGAGGCGTAGCCCATCTCGAAATAGCGGAAGGCGCGCTGGAACAGGTAGAGCGCGTAGAACAGCAGCGAATCACCGGGACTGTTTCCGTTCGTCGGCATGGCGATGAGGTAGGCCTGGGTGAAGATTTGGAGCGCGCCTATGGTGCCCATGATCCACAGAAACAGCGCGTAGGGCGTGAGCAACGGCAGCGTGATATGCGCGAAGCGCTGCCAGGGTCCGGCCCCGTCAATAATGGCGGCCTCGTAGACTTGGCGGGGCAGCGACTGGAGGCCGGCAAGCCAGATGATCGCGGTGCCGCCGCATCCCCAGACCAGCAGCAGGATCAGTCCCGGTTTGCACCATTCGGGGATGCCAAACCAATTGGGCGCGCCCAGGCCAATCGGGCGCAGCGCCGTGTTCAGCGCATAGTTGAAGAAGCCCGTTTCGGGGTTCATCATCCACATCCAGATGAGCGCGGCCACCACGGCAGGCACCATCACCGGCACGTAGAACAGCACACGGTAGGCGCGGATGCCGCGCACGTTTGTGTTCAGCAGCATCGCAATGCCGAGGCTGGCAATCAGCGTCGTGGGCACGCCGAACAGCACCAGGTAAAACGTGTTCCAAAGTCCGCGCCAGAAAAGCGGGTCGTTTGCGCGCATGCCCCCGCCGGCGGCGTGGAAGCCGAACATGCGCGTCCAGTTCTCCATGCCGGTGAACTCGGGCGCGTGGAGGACGTCGTAGCGGCTGAATGCGACGATGGCTGAAAAGATCATCGGGCCGAGCACGAGGATGAAGAAACCCAGCGCCCACGGGGTGATGCAGGCGACGCCCTCCATGGCGCGACGCCGCGCCAGCCCGCGCATGCGGCGCATGCCGCGGCCGATAAACGCCAGCGCCGCCGCCAGCACGGCGGCGTTGAGCGCAATCACGATCCATGCGAGCGTCCGCGCGGGAACAACGGTTCCCGTGGGCGGGAGGTAGTAGCGGTCCAGCACGGATTGTATGCGGCGCTGCTGCACGTCGAGCGCGTCTTTCGGCGAGCGCATGTGGAAGATGGCGTCGTACATGGCGGTCACCTGCGCGT
>CAIXUF010000457.1 GCA_903922535.1 Candidatus Hydrogenedentota bacterium | reverse complement strand
CGGGAACCAGTTGCGCCGAATCCGCCCCCGATTTGCCCAGCACCACGCGCGCCTGTTTCAACCGCGCGCCCACGCGGGTGAACACCAGTTCCAGATTCGCGTCGGAAAGGCTGACTTCATCCTCCGCCGGATCGGCGGGCGGTGCCGCCACCGGCGGAAGCCATCCCACAGGCGTGTCGTCGGCCGCCATCTTCTCCGACGCTGCCTTCGACGGCTCGGCGCTCTCCTTGTTCTCCGTCTGCTGCTGCGCGGTCACATTCGCCGGCTTGGGGACCGGCGGTTTGACCGGCGTTGCCGGCGGGAACAGGTAGAGCCATCCGAGCATCAGCACCGTCATCAGCACGACGGCGATGATCTGGTTCCGCTGAAGTTCCTTGTCCTTGTCATCATTCAACAACGTGGGCATCTCCCCCGCGCACCCGGACTGAGCCGGGACCGCGCGGGCCGTTCAAAAAAACATCAGGCCGGGGAATTCGGAGCGGGGGAAGAGGGTTTCGCCGCCCCGCCGCGGGGGGGCACGGGATCATGCCCGCCGCGGCTGAATGGCTGGCAGCGCATTATCCGCCACAGGGCAAGGGCCGAACCGGCCAGCACCCCGCGCATGCGCAGCGCGTCGATGGCGTATTGCGAGCAGGAGGGATGAAAACGGCAATGCTGGCCCAGCATGGGCGACACCCACCGCTGGTACAGCCTAATGCACGCAATCATCAGCCTCGCCACGAATCACCCCTCCGCGCCGGAGCAGACGCTCCAGCTCGCCGGACAGGGCGGACCACTCCAAGTCCGCCGCACCCGGTCTTGCCACCACCACCAGCAGCACGCCCGGAACAAAACCGGCCCGCCGAGTCCGAAAGAACTCGCGGACACGGCGCTTAATCCGGTTACGCGCCACGGCGTTTCCGACCTTCCGCGACACCGCAAGGCCAAGCCGGCATTCCCCGCCATCTTCCTGCCGGGCCAAATGGCAGACAAAATGACGCCCCGCCACACGCTCGCCCCGCTCGAAGACGAACTTGTATTCCGCGGCGCGCGTAATGCGCGCGGATGGTGGAAACGCATGGGGACCCGGCACAACAGGTTTACGGCCTTTGCCGCGTTACACGGTCAGGCGACGGCGGCCCTTGCGCCGCCGTGACGAAATCACTGCACGCCCGCCGGGCGTGGCCATGCGCGCTCGGAACCCGTGGGTCCGTTTGCGACGCACGTTGGAAGGCTGATACGTTCTCTTCACAACTATCTCCTTTGCACAATTCAAGTTGCGCCGCCGCACCCTTGTCCTTGCCGGAGGGGTGCCGCAGCGTAATTCCAGGGAACAATGTACACAATCCCGCCCCCGGACGCATCGCGTCCAGATACATTACACGGGGTAGATAGTGTACCTTTTGACGGCATGCAAGATCAAGCAAAATAAACACTTGCGGATGCCCGGCGGCAACTACTCTTTCCAGCCCTCGATGCCCTCGAGGCGGAGCAGGCGGCGCTTCCAGTCGAGGCCCGCGCTGAAACCGCCCAGTTTGCCGCCCGCCGCCAGTATGCGATGGCAGGGAATGACAATGCATATTGGATTGGCGCCGACGGCCGAACCCACAGCGCGCGCGGCGTGCGGGTTTCCAACGCGCGCCGCAAGTTCACCATAGGTGAGGGTGGAGCCCCGGGGAATGGCCCGCAGGGCCTTCCATACAGTGCGTTGGAACGGTGTGCCGGAGGACGGATCCAGGGGCACCTCGCCGAAATCAACGGCCACACCCGCGAAATAGTCCGCAACCAACTGCATGAGCCTGCGGCCAAGCACGTGGTTGGGCCGCGAATGCAGCATATAGGGCTGAATGGGATGCGCCGGATCAGGCAGCCGCAGTTCGCGCAGACCTTCATCACTCACATAGCCGTAAATCGCCCCCTGGGGGGAATCGTAACGAAAATTTGCTGCGTCCATGTGTCGATTCTCTCTTCAACTGACTATACCACAAGGGCAGGCGATCTTCGCCTTGCGCGGCAAGCGCGTGTTGCGTAGACTTTGCTGCAATGAAGGGCATGAACAAAAGCAAGATATACCCTCTGAACCGCAGGTCAGGCAGCATGGGCCCTGTCCTCTTTCTCTTCGTCCTGATGTTCGCGTCCGCCGTTCACGCGCAGCGCGCCGTGGTGATCACCTCCAGCCTGTCCGCGACGCGCCAGTCGGCCAGAATATACGCGCAGGCCGTGGATCTGGAGGCGGGGGAGACCCTCCCCGGTGGCGCGCCCCTGCCCGGTTCAAGTCTCTTGGGTACTCCCCTGACAGGCGCCTTCGCGGATCAGGACAGCCTGCCCGACGGATTTGTTGCAGTTGCCACCGGCCCTTCCTACCCGCCGTTGCACCCCGACCCAGGCTATCCCGAAACAAGCATTTCCCTTGTCCGATCCTGGCCTTTCACGGTGACTTCAAAGCGATTTCATGAGTCCGAGGCGGGCTGGCGGGAATGGGCGGCGGACGTCCTGCCCGGCCCGTCTTCTCCCGGCCTGCTGGTCCTTGGCACCCGTGCGGGCGGGACAGACGATGCCCACCGGGTGGGGCGCGCGCGCCTTTTCGGTGGAACCGCCGATGCCGTCGGCGAGATTATTGCCGAATGGCCGCTGCCCGGCAACCCGGTGGCCGGGGTGTGGTTGTCTGTCTCCAAATCGGCACTGGTGCTGTGTGCGGGCCAGGCAGGCACCGCGCCGGTGCTGGTGAAGTGCGGCCTGGGTTCCGCGCAGACCTTGCGGCGCGGTGCAGACGAACTGGCTGGCTGGAATGCCGCCTGCACGGACGCCTGCGCACTGCTGCGGCTGCCGGACACGGATCTTTCCGTAGTGGCCTTTTCCGGACGCCCTTTGGGCACTGGTTCCACCGAACCCGTGTCGCAACTGTATCTCATTGATTCCAGAGAAATGACTGTTGTGGCCGGGCCGGTTGATCTCCGCGGCATGGTTGACCGCATTTATCCCGTTGGCGCGGAGAACCTGTGGATTGCCTCCCGCGCGCCGGGCACCGATTTTGCGTACGCCACCCGGGTGCGCGTTGACCTGGCCTCATGCACCGCCGAACCGGAGGCCGAATATCCGCTTGTCGGGGCGATGGAGGGCTTTCTGCTTGTCCCCGATCCGGCCACGGGAACCGTGGCTGCGTCGCTGGGCACCCGGCTCGAAATCTGGCCCAAGGGGCAGCGCGGGGAGGTCCGGCAGGAATATGAGAATCCCATCCGGGGCCTGTGCTGGACCGCAGGCAGCCTTCTCGTCGGCGAAGCGGGACGCATCCATCTGGCCGATGCCGCCACCGGGGCGTCAAAGTGCGTGATGCAACTGCAAACCGGCCACATTGCGGCCATTCTGCCGCTCAGCACGGGCAGACAGGGGGCGGTGGATGCAGTCGGCCCGCAACAGCCCGCCAACAGAATCTCCGTGCCGTCCGCAGTGTTGTTTCGGGGGGAGGCCACCGGACGCGAACTGCGCGCGCTAAACATTGACTGCGTCGGTGCCCCAGGCCCCTGGCATGTGGAATATGATGCGGCGCAGATGCCGTGGCTGGTTATACACCCTCTCTCCGGGCATGGTTCCGGGGTGGTGTACATGGGGGTGGACCCGGCCCGCTACCTTCCCCACACGCTCGCCGAAGGCTGGCTCAGTGTGTCCCTGGAAGGCGGATCGCCGCCGGTGCCCGCCGCGGACAGCCCTGCCAGGGTCCTGGCACGCGTCCAACCCGCGCCCGCGTCGGCTAGGACCATTCTGTGGCTCTGGTCCGAAATGGCCGCGCAGATGCGCGATCCTTCGGACCCGCGCGGCGTCGCCGGGCTGGCCGGCCAGCTTGCCGCCGCGCCGCTCTACTTCTCCCACGCGGAATCTTCGGACCCTATTGCTTCCTCCCTGGATCCGTATGCCGTGATTGTGCTCCATGCCGGGGCTGCGGTGCGGGGGGTGGTGCCACGGCAGGCGCTTGTGGACTACGTGTCCGACGGTGGCGGACTGCTGGTTGTCGGCGGCGCGGACAAGGGGCAGGTGGAGACCCTCGGGCCATGGGTCGCGCCTTTCGGCGTTGTCACCATGAACGATCCACCTCCGTCGTCCAATGACAAGCCATCCCGCGCGGTGCTCGAACCGCTGGGCAGTTGGCCGGGCATGTCCATGAACGCCGCTTATGGATTCCGTGCGGCCGTCGGCGGGGCAAAAGACAACTTTGCCCCCCATACCCTCAAGGTGTTCCGTGTGCCCGAGGAACCGTCGGACGCTCCGGCTCTGTTTCTGGCCCGGTCTTTTGGCTACGGGCGTGTGGCGCTGCTGGCGTCCGATGCGCCGCTGCGGGTCGCCGCAGCGGGCGGTCAGGCCGAGACCTTTGCCCGTGAACTTTTTGTCTGGCTTGCGGCTGCGGGGCTCAATGCCCAGGATATGGACCGCGACGGGCTGACTGACGACATTGAGGACATCAACGGGAACGGTGTGCGGGACCCCGGCGAAACAGACTGGCTCCTTGCGGACACCGACGGTGACGGCATTCCGGACGGTCTGGAAGACTGGAACCGCAACGGCATTGTGGACCCTGGCGAAACGGACCCGCGCAATCCCGACACGGACGGAGACGGCGTTTGGGATGGCGCTGATCCCAGTCCCGCCCCCGTGTTCGACGCGCCCCGCATTGCGGGTGTCATACCCTTTACCGGCCCTGCCGAAGGGGGGGGCATTGTGCTGGTGCGCGGCGAGGGACTGTTGCCCGGCGCCGAATACCGATTCGGCGACCAGTCGGCGGAATGCATCGCGCCGGGGGACGGCAACCGCGCGCTGGTGCGCGTTCCCGAACAGACGGGAGACGGCGGTGGCGCGGTGTCCGTGTCGGTCATCCTGCCGGGCCGGGGATTGCGCGCGGTGCTGCCCGGTGGCTACCAGTACCAGCCGCGGGGCCGCGCAGAAGTCGCCCTGGTGCCGGTGGCCCCTGATGCCTGGCGCGAAAAACCCGCCCATGGGCGTCTTCGGGTGGTCCTCAAGGTGTCTCCCCCGTGCGCCATCATCAATGTGGACATCTTGGTCGGCCCGCCCGGCACACCCGGTTTCGTCTGGCAGGCACCGCCTTCCAACACCGCCTCGTTGCGCATTTCCGCCGATGCCCGGGGGGGTATCAGCATTGTGGGGGAGGTGCGGCCCGGTGGCCCGGACGGGGTGACACTTGCGGACATTGCGTGGACCTGTTCCAATGCGGCGGGGGGCACTGTCGATTTCCCCGCGCCCCGCGCATCGGTGCGAAGCTTCGCGGGCGGCCGGCTGCTTGAGAAGGCGGAAGGGGTGTCCGTTCACATTCCCTAGCTGCCGTGCCCGTCCGCACGTGAAACCTTGCGCGCTTTGCCGGCATGCCGTACAATCCGTGCAGCCGCACCCACAGGAGAATCCCGGTCCATGGCATTTATCGTCTGCGAGCCCTGCATCAAATGCCGCTACACCGAATGCGCCGGCGTTTGTCCGGTCACCTGCTTCCACGCGGGGGAAACGATGCTGGTCATCGATCCGGACGAGTGCATCGACTGCGGCGTTTGCGTCAACGAGTGCCCGGTCCACGCCATCTACTCCGAGGAGGAGGTGCCCGCGAAGTGGCAGGACTACGTTGAACTGAATGCGCGCTACGCCGCCGAATGGCCCGTCATAGAAGAAAGCCGCGAGCCGCTCGCCACGGCCGATGAGTTCCGGGACGTGAAAGACAAGCGCGGTCACTTCTCACCCAATCCAGGCGCGGACGCCTGATCCTCATTCGCCCCCTTTGAGTGCGGTGGCCTTGCGTTGCCTTTTCGCGCCGCGGCAATCTCTTTCCCCCCGAAGGAAGCACGTCCTTTGCGCCAAAGCGCGGCATGGTCGCCGCAGTCAATATGAACGCCGGTATCGGCCGGGTCGTGTCACGCTTGCGGCGCGTTTGCATCGCGGGCGCGCCGCGCTCTATCATCCCCGCTGCGGCCTTCCCTGGCCGTGCATTCACAAAGGGACTCCGTTCCATGCCAAAAATATGCTTTATCGGCGCGGGCAGCACCGTGTTCGCGAAAAACGTGCTCGGCGACTGCATGCACGTCGAGGCGCTGCGCGGCTCGCATATTGCCCTCGTTGATGTTGATCCGGTCCGCCTGGCCGATTCTGAGGTGATGGTCAACAACCTTAACCGCACACTCGGGGCGGGCATGACGGTGGAGGCGTTCCTTGCGGCCGATGCGGACAAGGCGCTGGCAGGCGCGGACTATGCGGTCAACGCGATTCAGGTGGGCGGATACCGGCCCTGCACGGTGACGGACTTTGAGATGCCGAAGAAGTACGGACTCCGCCAGACCATCGGCGACACCCTTGGCATTGGTGGCATTTTCCGCGGTCTGCGCACAATTCCCGTGCTGCTCGAATATTGCCGCATTATGGAAAAGGTCGCGCCCGGTGTCCTGCTGCTCAACTACACCAACCCCATGGCCATGCTCACCGGCGCCGTGCTCAAGGCCACGGGCGTGCGCATGGTCGGGCTGTGCCACAGTGTGCAGGTCTGCGCGCCCGCGCTCTGCGCCGAACTCGATCTTCCGACGGACAACCTGCGGTGCAAAATTGCGGG
>CAIXUF010000456.1 GCA_903922535.1 Candidatus Hydrogenedentota bacterium | reverse complement strand
TGGATGAGAAGCTGAAGATCAAGGAAACGCCTGACGCAGCAGGGCTCCCGGCGGGACATCCGCCCGTGCAACCGGCAGCAAAGCCGGATACAAAGTCCAAATAACCCCCGAGGCAGCATCTTGGGCGCCCGATGGAAAGTCCTGGTGGGGGTCGTGGTCGGCGGGCTTGTCGCCATCATTGGGCTCATGTTGTTACGCCCGGACGTCAAGGGGCCAGAGACGTCCGGGCAAACCATTACCGGCGATCCAAAGCCGGCGTCGGTTGAAACCCGGTCGCCGGCGCCGCCCCCACAATCGCGGCCTCTGCCTCCCCGGGATCCAGCCAATGAATCCCACGCAGCGGCACCGGCACCGGCAGCCCTGACCAACCTGGTTTCTGACTGGGAGACAAAGGTGGACGGGATACTCAGTTCCGAGGGCACTACGGATGACAAGGCCAGGCAGATGCTGGAGATGTTTCCCCGCCTGCCGGAGGCCGGCCAGGCGGAAGTCGCCAAGCATCTTTCGAACCTGGTGTCGGACGAGGATTACGCATCCCTGAGCCAACTCCTGGTCAATCCCCAACTCACCCAGGACGCTCTCGATACGTTGATGTCGGACGCCCTGAACCGGCCCAACAGCTTGAAACTCCCCACGCTCCTGGAAGTCGCACGCACCACACAGCATCCCAAAGCCGGCGATGCCAAAGAGGTGCTGGGGTTCTTCCTGGAATCCGACTATGGGGACGACTGGGCCAAATGGCAGGAGAAACTGCAGGAGTGGCTCAAGGAAAACCCCGACTAGCCGGAACACGCCTGGCCCGGCCCGCAAATCCGGGCTGAGCCGAACCCGAGCAGCGGCAGCCCGCCCTCAGCCCGCCAGGGAGAAGCCGGTCAGTCCGCCACCGGCACCACCAGGTTGCCCATGATGTAATCTTTCCGCTCGGGCGTGTTCTTGCCCATGTAGAAGCTGAGGATGCCCGCCGCATCCTGTTTCGGCGCGTATTCCACCTGGCTCAAGCGCATTTCCTTGCCGATGAATTGCTTGAACTCGGTGGGGTTAATCTCCCCCAGGCCCTTGAAACGCGTGATCTCGCAGCTCTTGCCCAGCTTGCCTGCCGCCACATCGCGGTCGGCTTCCGAATAGCAGTAAATCGTCTGCTCCTTGTTGCGCACCCGGAAGAGGGGCGTTTCAAGGACGAACAGGTGCCCGTCATGCACAAGCTGATCGAAGAAGCGGAAGAAATACGTGATGAGCAGGTTGCGGATATGCAGGCCGTCCACGTCGGCATCGGTGGCTAGAATAACCTTGTCGTAGCGTAGCCCCTCGAGGTTGTCCTCGATGTCCATCGCGCGCATGAGGTTGTACATCTCGTCGTTCCTATAGACGATGTCGCGCTTGAGATCCCAGACGTTGAGCGGCTTGCCTTTGAGGACGAAGATGGCCTGCGTGTTGACGTCGCGGCAACTGACGATGGAGCCGGCCGCGGATTGCCCCTCGGTGATGAACACCATCGTGCCTTTCCCCTTCCCCTTGGCCTTGTTGAAGTGGTCCTTGCAATCCTTGAGCTGGGGAATGCGGATGGTGATGGCCTTGGCCCGCTCCCGAGCCAGCTTCTTCACCTCCTGCAGTTCCTTCCGGAGCTGCCGGGTGTCCTGGACCTTGGCGATGATCTTCTCGGCGATCTCCTTGTTCCGATTGAAGAACTGGAGCATCTCCTCGCGGACACGGTTGACCAGTTCCGTCCGGATTTCCGTATTCCCGAGCTTGTTCTTGGTCTGGGACTCGAAGACGGGATCCTTGAGCCGGATCGAGACAGCCCCGACCATGCTTTCGCGCACGTCGTCGCCGTCGAACTTCTCGTGTCCGTATTCGTTCACCGCCTTGAGCAAACCCTCGCGGAAGGCGCTGAGGTGTGTGCCGCCGTCCGAGGTGTACTGGCCGTTGACGAACGAGTAGAACG
>CAIXUF010000455.1 GCA_903922535.1 Candidatus Hydrogenedentota bacterium | reverse complement strand
GCCATCGCGTTTGGCGCGGCCGAACCGGGGCTTGCTGGGCGCATGGCGGAGTACGTGTCGCCCACGGGACGGGTAGAACAGGAGAAAGTGGATGCCCTAAAGGCCGCGGTTGCGGCACAGTTGGGAAATGCCGTCGCACTGGCCCGCGAAGCCTTCGGCGAGAATGTCCTGGGCAATGACGTGGACTTTCTGACGAAGGAACTGGAGGGGCTTCTGGCTCGCATTCAGGACGTGATCGACCGCACGGCCTATCAGGTTCAGCGGTTGCGACTGGCAGTGGACATACATGCCGAGACCCTGCAAGGCGCTTCTGCCTCCGCGCGTGCCGCGGACCTTGTTGCCCGACTGTTGGGCCTGCAAACGGAACGTACCCGGCAGCAATCGGAGGCGGATGATCGGTCGGCAGGCTATCCGCTTCGAAGGTTTGCGGAGTTCGGGATACTGCCCGGCTATGAATTCCCAACGGAACCGGCGTCACTGCGGCTTTTCGGCGACATTAGCGAAGAGGAGACCATTACTGTCGAGCGTAGGTTCGGGATTGGGCAGTTCCAGCCCGATGCACAGGTGTATGCGAGGACCCAGCGCTGGCGCGTGATCGGTTTGGATATTGCGTCGCCCTGGAATCCGCGCACCGAGGGGGCGGACTGGGTATACAGGAAGTGCAAGACCTGCGGGATGCGTTTTAGTGCCGACACGCCCAGGTGTCCCAGATGCCAAGAGGAACGTCTTGACCAGAACCTCGCTGCGGGTGCCTTTGGCGGGTTCCTGGGGCGCCGGGACGAAACAACCGTCCTGGACGAAGAAGAACGGTATGCTGCGCGCAACCTCGTTGTTCCATATCCCCAGTGGGACGGCGATGTCGTCGCGCGATGGTCGGCGGGGCCCGGCTGGGGGCTGCGGCTGAACCGGCGCGAGATCGTTTGGTGGCTCAACGAAGGCCGTGCGCCCAGCGCGGTGGACATCGCACAGAACAGGCCGCTACTGCATCAGGAGGCACGTGGCTATATGTTGTGCGCCTCCTGTGGCCGGATGCTGACACCGCCGGAAGCCCCGGATGGCACAAAAGCGAAGGGGGGCCGCCCGAAGGCTAAAACACCCGCACGAAACCGCGATGCATTCGGGCATACTGGGGATTGCCCTCAGAATGGAATATCCCCGAAGCCCATCGCCATTGGCACGCACAAGCCAGTGGAAACACTACGCCTCCTCCTGCCCGTGCCTGCCCAGGCAGCGGACGCCGTTGTGGAATCATTGGGCCTTACGCTGGGCTACTCGCTGCTGGTGGGCATGAGAAAGCTGTACATGCTGGACGGCCCGGAGATTCAGTTTGTGCTTGAAGGACCATGGAAAACGGGTTTGGACTCGGCGGCATGCCAGTTGATTAGCCTTACGTTCATCGACACAAGCCTGGGTGGGACGGGATATCTTGAACGGGTCGGCAATGAACTGAATCTGGCCGCGGCAAGAGCCGTTGAACACCTCGACCACCCTGACTGTGACACCGCCTGTTACCGTTGCCTGAAGGCTTATGACAACCAGCGTTATCATGACAAGCTTCGGTGGCCTTTGGTGATGCCGTATCTTGAGGCACTGACAGAAGAAAAGCCCTCCGCACGCCCCCTTGAGACGGGCGACATTGAAGACCCGCAGCCCTGGCTTGAAGCGTATGCGGCCGGTGTCGGCTCGCCCCTAGAACTGGCTTTCCTGCGCCTCTTTGAGAAACACGGATTTACCCCCGACAAGCAGGTTCCCGTTTCGCCTGAAATTGGGGGCGCGCCCATCAGTGTCGCCGATTTCGGATTCGCCGAGAAACGCCTGGCCATCTACATTGACGGCGCCGCATTCCATTTGGGGCAGAATCTGAGACGCGACCGGTATATCCGCGGCAAGCTTAGAAACGGCACGCCCCCGTGGAATATTATTGAACTGACCGCCCGCGACCTCAGGCGAGGTGAAGCGCTAGTCAATGAACTAAAGAACTCCAGCCATTCGTCACTATAGGAACGCTCGGCGCTACACAAATGTGACCTTGACTTTGTTTACGCCAGTTCTTTGGTGGCGACAGCTGTAGATTGAACTCCGGACAATTGATGTGTATGGAAGAAATCAGCCGGTCCCCCGTCACTTGTTTCACGGCATGACATAGCGCAAACTCTATGAACACAAACCATTAAGTGTCTTCCTGCGGTATAGGGATGGTATCTGTAACCGTGGCATACACCTTCCCACCGGCAATCACCTAGAAGGATGAACTACAATGACCAGACCAAAACACAAGACCAATGACGACCTGCTCGACTTGCTTTCAAATGTGGACCTGCAAAGCAGCGTGGCCGTCTATACTCAGATCGAGAACTCGGTCCAGTATGCCATCTCCTCCGGGCGGCTGAAGCCGGGGGATCAGCTTCCGGCGGTCCGTGAGCTTTCTG
>CAIXUF010000454.1 GCA_903922535.1 Candidatus Hydrogenedentota bacterium | reverse complement strand
GTGGTGGTCTTGCCCGCGCCGTTGGGGCCGAGCAGGCCGACCACCTCGCCGGCCGCCACCGTGATGGACACGCCGCGCACAACGGTGCGCTTCTTGAACGACTTTACCAGCCCGTCCGTTTCCAGCAGTGGCGAATTTGACGGCGCGGCGGTCATGGCGCGGCCACCAACTCCGGATAGGCGGCGTTGAGCAGCAGCCGGTTGAGCCGGGTCTGCTCCTCGGGGCTGCGCTTCTCGGCGGCGACCAGTTTTTGCGCCTCTTCGCCCAGCGCGCGGCCTTTCCAGGCCGCCTCGCTGTACAGTTTCGGACTCTTGAGCACCGAGTTGACCAGCTTCACAATGTCGCCCTTGCGCTGGAGCAGCACGGCCGTGTCCACGCTCATGAGCAGTTTCCGGTTGTCGGCGCTGATTTGCGAAACGATTTGCTTGCCCGGCGCGGCGTCCGCGGCGTTTGCCTCGGCGCGCAGCTTGCCGATCAGCGCGGCCCAGTCCTTCACGTCGCCCTCGCGCAGCAGCGACGGATCGCCCTTGCCGCCGGCGGGACCGCCCTCCATGCCCTGCAGCGGCACCTGGTCGGCGCGCACGCGCGTGACCTCGAAGTTGTTGGTCTTGACGTTGAGCGTCATCTTTTCGCCGCGCAGTCCCTTGATCTTGTCATTGTTGACCACGGGGTCGCCCGTGAACACCACCTCGCCCGACTCAAAGTTCCACTCGGCATGTCCGGCGGTGATCAACGTGTCCATCTGGTTCACCTCGACATTATGATCCATAACGATGGTGGAGGGGGTGGTCTGCCCCTCTTTCCAGGTGAATTTCATCGTTTGCGCCTTCATCGGCAGCGGCTTCTTGTCCGGATCGTCCGAGAGCAGACGAATCTTGACGCCTTCGGTCATCTCGTCTATGGCGCCGGTCGCGAAATTGCCCTTCATGCGGCCCGCGTCTATTTCCATTGAATTGTAGCCGCTCATCCCCGCCCCCTGCGCCGGGGCTGCGGGCGCGGGGGCCTTCGCGGGCTCGGCCGCCATGGCAGCCGAGCAGACAAGCGCCAAAGCGCACAGCATGCGCACGTTCATTGTGAATCCTTTCCAAAACGGACCGTGCCGGTGGCCCCGGTCAGTTCAAACAGCTTGCTGTCAGGATACAGGCGCAACGACCCCGCTTCCAGTTGAAGCGACGGGTCATTGACAGTGACATGGTTGTCGGAGTGCGCCACGCCGGGGCTGCCGTCTTCGGGTTTTTCCCAGGTGATGTCGTTCAGACTGAGCAGGAGTGTGCCGGCCTTGATACGGACATCATCCTGCAGCACGGCGCGGCGGTCCTGTTCGAAGGTCCCACGCTTGGCGTCAATGACCACGTCCTCGTGCCCCGCCTCCTCGCTGTAGACCACGGCGCGCGCATTCTGAAAGGCGTACGCATTCTGGCCCTGCATGGTGAACGAGGTGGCGTGCACCCAGAATTCGGGCTTTTGCGCCACGCCCTCCATCTGCCTGGTCCGGTGCATGTACAGGTCGATTTCGCTCATCTGCAGCGCGTTGTCCGGCTGGGTGTAGGGGTCCGCCGGGGCCTTGGCCGTGTCCGATGCCGGTTGTTCCGGCGCGGGGGTCGGCGTCGTTGCCGGTTTGGAGCAGCCGGCCACGGCAATCAAAACCATCGGCAGCATGACGCGGGAGAGGTTCATGCGGCGGTCCCGTTGTTCTTTTCAAACACGGCGCGCAACCCCTTCAGCGTGAGCAGCGGATCCGCCACCTCAATCTCCTTCGACACGCCGGCGATGGTCTTTGCCAGGCCACCGGTGGCAATGACCTTCGCCCTGCCGCCCATTTCGGCGCGCATGCGGCGAATCAGCCCGTCGGTCATGTCGGCGTAGCCGTAGGTGAGACCGGCCCGAATGTTGGTCACCGTGTCGCGGCCGATGACCGTTTTGGGCACCACGATATCCACCCGCGGCAGTTTTGCGCAGTGCTCAAACAGGGCGTCAGCCGAGAGCTGAATGCCGGGCACGATGATGCCGCCGATCCATTCGTTTTTCGCGGTGAGCGCGTCAAAGGTGGTGGCCGTGCCGAAATCGATGATGATGAGCGGCCCCTCGTGATCCTCGCGCGCGCCCACAGCGTTGACGATGCGGTCCGCGCCCACCTCCCGGGGGTTGTCCACCTGCAGCATGATGCCGGTCTTGACGCCCGGCTCGACCATGAGCGCCTCGACCTTGAAGGCGTGGTGGGCCACCTGCTGGAGTGCCGGGTTCAGTTGGGGCACCACGCTGGACACGCAGCAGCCCGTGATTTCCGCGGGACGCAGGTCGATGCTTTGCAGCAGCATCATGAGCAGGATTTGCAGCTCGTCTCCCGTGCGGTAGTTGGCCGTCACCACGCGCCAATGGCCGCGCAGCTCGCGCCCGTCATACAGGCCGAGCACCGTGTGCGAATTGCCGACATCCACCACCAGCAGCATGTTGGGTTCCCG
>CAIXUF010000453.1 GCA_903922535.1 Candidatus Hydrogenedentota bacterium | reverse complement strand
CCCATCCGGTTCATCATCACCATACAGGCGTTACGCGAGGGCTGGGACTGTTCG
The DNA here is from genome assembly GCA_903922535.1 of Candidatus Hydrogenedentota bacterium. Next base: position 17,897 of record CAIXUF010000453.1, on the reverse strand, counting down.
TTTGCCTACATTCTATGCACGGTTGCCGAACAGAATTCGGCGACCTACATCGAGCAGATTCTCGGGCGCGTGATGCGGCTGCCCAGGGCTGCGGAGAAGCAGCAGGCCGAACTGAACACCGCCTATGCCTTCGCCTCGTCCTCGAACTGGGCGCACGTGGCCAACATGCTTACTGACGCGCTGGTGAAAGTGTACGGTTTCGAAAAGCAGGCCGCAAATGACCTGATCGTGAAGGTGCCCGCCCCTGTCGGCGAGACGGGTGAACTGCCCCTCGACATATTGGGCACGCTCACGGTGACATTGCCGGAATGTCCCGACTTGAGCACCCTGCCGGATTTCGCCAGGGATCAGGCCGATGTTTACATGGAAAGCACGCCCGGCGGCGCGAACACGACCAAACTTACCTTTCACGGAACAATGACGGAAGAAGTGCGCGACGCACTTCAAGACTGGCTTTCCACGGACGAGGCCAAGGCGCGCGTGGAGCGCCTTTTCCGCCGCACAAACGGGCTGGACCCGGACGGCTACGCGCCCAAGGCCCGCGCGCCGCTTTCAGTCCCCGGACTTGCGGTGCGTCTGGGCGACCAGTTTGAATTGTTTGAAGACCAGTTTTGTGACCATCCCTGGGATCTCCGCGCGTGCGACGCCGTTTTGACCGAGGCCGAGTTTCCCTCGGAAACGGCGAAAGGGCAGCACGGCGATATCGACATGACCGAAAAGGGCAGGGTGGAGGTGCACTTTGTTGCCGATTTGCAGCGGCAGATGGCGCTGTTCGCCAGCGATGCCGGCTGGACCGCGGGCATGCTGGTGCATTGGCTGGACAGCTTCATACCCCACCCGGACATTCCTTCGGCCGAAACGGGCGTGTTCCTGACTCGCGCCGTGCAGGCACTCCTGGAACAACGGGGCATTCTTCTGTCGCAGCTTGTGCGCGACAAATACCGACTGCGCGAGGCGCTGACGGCCAAGATCGAGGGGCACAGGCGTGCAGCCCACACACAGGCATTTCAGGCGTTTCTGCTTCCCGAATGCGAGACGCCGCTGGTGGTGACGCCGTTGGCGTGTTTCACCTTCAAGCCCGATGAATATCCCTATGGACAGCGCTATCAGGGCGCATACAAGTTCAAGAAGCACTTCTACAAGGAGGTCGGCGATCTTAAACAGGTTGGGGAAGAGTTTGAGTGCGCCCAGTTCATCGACACGCTGGAAGAGGTGGAAACGTGGGTGCGAAATATCCCGCGCCGACCGACCTCCTCCTTTTGGCTGCAAACCAAGACGGACAAGTTCTATCCCGATTTCGTGTGCAGGCTGAAGGACGGCCGGTTCCTGGTGGTTGAATACAAGGGCGGCCACTTGGACGATGGCTCGGACGCAAATGAAAAGCGCATGCTTGGCGAGTTGTGGCAGGAGCGAAGCGGCGGCAAATGCCTGTTCGTTATGCCATCATTCCGCGACTTTGACGCGATCCGCCTGAAGATCACAAAGGGGTAGAATCCCTCACCGTAAGAACAAACAGCCCTGCGCTAGACACCCGCCCTTGGGAGGGTCACCGAAAAGACGGTTTGTTCTCCTGAACTTGTCTCCAGCACCAGTTCGCCCTGGTGGGCCCGGACGATTTCGCGGGCAATGCTGAGACCCAGTCCGGCGCCGCTGACCGTCCGGCTGCGGGCCTTGTCGCCCCGGTAGAAGCGGGTGAAGACCTTTTCGCGGTCTTCGGGCGGAATGCCCCGGCCCGAGTTGGCGATGGAGAAGCGCACCCGCTGGCCGTCCGCCTGAAGCGCCATGCGGATGAACCCGCCCTTGTAGTTGTATTTGACGGCGTTGGCCGCGAGATTCTGGATAACCTGTTTCATCAGGTCAGCGTCGCCCATCACCTGGAGGCCGGGTGCGATGTTGCCCTCCACCCGAACCTCTGGCGCAAGGATTTCGGTGTCCTCGACAATGCCTTCAACCAATTGGCTCAAGTCCAGCGGCCGCATGTTGAACTTCAGTTCCCCCGCGTCAATTCTGGAAAGCAGCAGCAGTTTCTGCGTGATGCTCTTCAGCCGCTGGAGTTCCTTCCCGAAGGCCACATAGCGGCGCTGTTCCTGCGAGCCCGGCTCGGCCTCGTGCACGGCCTGCTCCAGTTGGGCCTGAAGCACGGTCAACGGTGTCTTCAGTTCATGGGACGCGTCGGCGCTGAACCGCACGGCCTGGCGGAAACTGTTCTCGAGCCAGTCCATCATGTCGTTGAACAGCGCGATAAGTTCGGAGAACTCGCGATCCTCGTTCTGGGCCGAAATGCGCCGGGACAGTCCCTTGGTTTTGACTTCCCGAATGGTTCGTGTCACCGCCTTGATGGGCTTGAGCGCGCGCTGCGAAATCCACCACGCACCCGCCGCAACGAGCAGCAGCGCGATGGGTAGCGCCATGAGGATGGCATGCCGAATCTGGACCATTTCCTCCGTGACACGCCGCGTGTTTAATCCCAGCACGAAGGTAAGATCGGGACTGCCCGTCATGCCGATGCGCCACTTGATGCTGCCCGCTTCGCGCGTGAAGAATTCCGGCACCTTCAGCGGCGGCGGGGATGCCTGCGGGGTGTTTTCTCCAGCCTGCGGCGCACGGGACCCGCGGGGCCGCAACCTGTCGGAAGAGGGTTCCGAATAGCGGCCCCACGCATTGGCGGCGGGGAACAGGTCCATGGAGATCTTCCGGGGCCAGTTCGGCGAAACGTAGAGCGTGTCGCCATCACGGTCCTTGACCAGAAGAATAAAGGCGTCTTCCTTGTCGTCCCCAAGGAAGAAACGCAATGAGTCGCTTACGCGCTCCCAATGTCCGGGCTCGCGGGGGCCCACGAGATGCTTGTGCGCAAACTCCTTGATCCGCTCGTCCATGCGCTGTTCAGTGATGCGGTGTACCACATCGATGGTGAGGCTGACGAACACCGCCAAGACTGTCCCCGAAACGAGGACCGAGAACAGCGCGATGCGCAGCCTGAACGACCTTAATGGCGGCAGGGGCCGGAGCTTCATGACTTCAGGAACCTGTATCCGACACCGCGAACCGTCTCAATGAGGTCCGCATCGGAGTTGCCCATGATCTTTTTGCGCAGCCGCTGGATGTACACGTCCACCAGGTTGGTGTTGGGGTCAAAGTCATAGCCAAAAACGTGTTCGATGATTTGGGTCCGGGTATAAACGCGTCCGGGCGAGCGCATCAGGTATTCGAGCAGGCCGAACTCGCGGGCCGTAAGCCGTATCGTCCTTTCGCCGCGCTTTGCCTCGTGGGTGATCAGGTTGACGGTGAAGTCTCCCGCCTGAAGCAGGCTCAGTTGGTTCCCGGAGGCGCGCCGGACGATGGCCTGGATGCGCGATATGAGTTCCTCGACATAGAAGGGCTTTGTCACGTAGTCGTCCGCGCCGAGGTCGAGGCCCTCCACGCGCTCCTCCACCTCGCTGCGCGCGGTCAGCAGGATTACCGGGACCGCGTTCCGCTGATTGCGGAGGGTCTTCAGGATGCTCAGGCCGTCGCGGCCGGGAAGCATGATGTCCAGCACGATGGCGTCGTACTGGCGAGATGTGGCCAGGGCCAGGGCCTCTGTACCATTGTGGCTCAGCTCGACGGAGAAACCCTGCTCTTCCAGCCCCCTCCTTATGAGGCCGGCGACCTCCTTCTCATCTTCCACAACAAGCACTTTCATGGGGTGATTATAACCCAGTCAAGGCCAGATGCATGCCTGTGGGGGATTACAGTTCTGTAATCCAACCGCGACATCTCCTTTTATTTTCGCCTGTTAGGATTCGTGCAGTTGAAAAGCGGGCCGTATCAGACGCAAAGGCCGTCACCTCGGGAACGCCCAATGCCACGGCGAAACAAGACAAGGTGGAAAAACATGAAGACACTGTTACAACTGAACGCCATAACCAGCCTGTTCATCTTTTCCCTAGGTGTGGCGCACGCCTATGATGCGCTGCAGGGACCCACGGAACTGCGCTATTGGGACTCATCGCGTGCGTACAATGGCTATACACTCTTCGGGGCCCGTGGAGTGTCGTATTTGCTGGACATGGAAGGGCGGGTTGTGCACACATGGCAGATGGGCACCAACCCGCATCTGCAGCCTGACGGCAGCATTCTGGACGCCTCGAACAACGACCCCAGCGGGTTCGGTGGATTCAAGATAATGGATTGGGACGGGAACACGGTCTGGTCCTATCTTGAGACCCGTTCAACCTATCATCCCCATCACGATTTCACGCGCATATACAACCCCAAGCTCGGGGCTTACACGGTGCTGTACATAGCAAACAAGGACCTGACTCTGGCCCAGTGCGTTGCCGCGGGCGCAAACCCTGCCACTGTCACCTCCACGGGGGCGCAGATGGACGCCCTTGTTGAGGTTGATTCCAGCGGCACCGTGGTGTGGGAATGGAGTTTCTTCGACCATCTGGTGCAGGATTATGATTCCTCCAAGACCAACTATGTGGCCGCGGGGAAATCCATCGCCGATTATCCCGGCAGACTCAATATAAACCTGCCGGGACATCCCCTGAAGAATGACTGGCTGCACTGCAATTCCCTTGATTACAACCAGGATTTGGACCAGATTGTCACAAATTCGGTCCAGGGCGAATTCTATGTAATTGACCACGGCGGGACATTTTTGACTGGCGACCCCATCAGCAGCGTTGCACTCGCCGCCGGCAGTGCGGGTGATTTCCTGTATCGCTTTGGAGACCCCGCCCGATACAGCCAGGGAGACAAGCCGTCCATCCTCGAGGATTGGACCCAGTCCACCACCGGCAACAAACAGCTCGGGGGCGCCCACGACATTTCCTGGATTGGTTCGGGGCTCAACGGCGCGGGCCATTTCCTCATTTTCGACAATGCCCAGTACCTTTCAGAACACACACCCCAGTCGTATGTCCTTGAAATCAATCCATATCTTGACGCGACCGGCACAAATACGGGCCACTATGTCAATCCTCCAGATGCCGGATACAACACGTGGACTTCACCGGCTGTAACGGACAAGACGCCGAAACAGATGTCCAAACAGATCGTGTGGTCTCATTACTCGAAAAGCAATCTCTCCCTGTTCAGCCATATCGGCTGCAGCGCCCAACGCCTGCCCAATGGAAACACCCTGGTCTGCGCGGACACGTACGGCTACATTGCGGAGCTAACCTCGGCCGGCGATCCCGTATGGGAATACGTTGTTCCGGTTACCAGCGGCGGCATCGTGCAGAGACTTGGCGACCAGCTTCCCATGTACAACTCCATCTTCCGGGCGTATCGTTACGGGACGGACTATTCGGCCTTTTCCGGCCGCTCTTTGACGCCGGGCAACACCATAGCCGGCCGCACAACCGTCGACAACCCCTATGCGGGCACGGCCTACAGCGCACTGCAGCGGCCCACCGAGCTTCAATACTGGGATTCGTCCAATGCCGCCAACGGATACACGCTCTTTGCCGCTCAGGGGACAACCTATCTCATCGACATGGCCGGCCGGCTTGTGCACTCATGGCCGCTGGGAAGCAACCCCCGCCTCTTGGATAACGGCAATCTTCTTGATGCCGCGACGAACGGTTCCTCCCAGAGCGGCTTCAAGGAGCTTGACTGGAGCAATGGCACCGCCTGGCAATACTACGAGACACGCCCCGCCTATCATCCCCATGGTGATTTCGTCCGAATCTTCGACCCGAAGCTGAATGCAAACGCCACGCTGTATCTCACCAACAAAGATCTCACTAGTGCCCAGTGCATCGCCGCGGGATGTGACCCGGCCAACGCCCCTTACACCGGCGCCCAAGCGGACGCAATTGTGGAAGTGGACGCAGGCGGCAACGTGGTTTGGGAATGGTGCTTCTTCGACCATGGCATTCAGGACGTTGACTCCTCGAAAGCCAACTACGTGGGGTCGGGCAAAACGATTGCGAATTATCCCGGCCGCATAAATCTGAACTTGCCCGGGCATCCGCTCCAAAGCAACTGGCTGCGCTGCAACTCACTCGACTACAACGCCTCCCTCGACCAAATCGTTGTAAATTCAGAACTGGGCGAATTCTACGTCATCGACCACGGCAACACCTTTGTTGCCGGCGACCCCACCGGCAGTGTCGCACTGGCTGCCGGGAGCGCAGGCGACTTCCTCTACCGCTTCGGCGACCCGGCCCGCTATGCGCAGGGCAGCGCCCCCTCCGTGGGCGCCAATTGGGAAGGCGCCACCAACGGGAACAAGCAAATTGGCGCAAGCAACAATGTCCAGTGGATCGCATCGGGACTTTCGGGCGCGGGCCATTTTCTTGTCTTCAACAATAACCAGTATCTTTTCCAGCGCACCGCGCAGTCCTATGTGCTGGAAATCAATCCCTTCCTGAATTCCAGCGGCGCCGACACCGGCAGTTATGTCAACCCGCCCGATGCCGGCTACACGTCCTGGACTTTTGACAAGGACACGCATAAGAGTCCGCAACAACTGTCCAACCAAGTCATATGGAAATACGGTTCCGTCGGCAACCTGACGCTGTTCAGTCATTTCGGTTCAAGCGCCCAGCGCTTGTCCAATGGCAACACGCTGATCTGCGCCACCACGGAGGGCTACATGGTCGAAGTGAGCGCCGCGGGCAAGATCGTGTGGGAGTACATCAATCCGGTGACCGACGGCGGCGTTGTGACGGACATCGGCGATCGTCTGCCGATGACCAACGCCGTGCCGCGCGCCTACCGCTATGCGGCCGGCTTTGCCGGATTCGAAGGGCACGACATGACGCCTGGACTGACCATCGCGGGCAACGCATCTTCAGGCGAGGGTGAAGGCGAGGGCGGCACACCGCCACTCATCACCGGAACATCCCATACTCCGGCGTCGCCGACGGCCACCGATGCGGTGTGGATTACATCCAGCGTCACCGGCAGTTCAACCATTTCCCAAGTCGCACTCACTTATAACTCCGGGACGGGCGCCGGCCAAACATCGACAGTCTTCTCGGAGACGATGGCGGCTGCAGCCGCCAAACCGTGGACCGGAGACGGCTGTGACAATGCCTGGACGGTCACCGTGCCGTCGGGCCAGGCCGTCGAGCAACGGACCGGCTCAAACTACGGCACCGGCAACTCCTGCGGCCTTGAGTTCCACGTGGGAACCACGAGCTTGACAGACACCATGGTCAGCACCACAAACGCCATCAACGCCGCGGGGACCTCCGGCTACGTCGAGTTTTGGCTTACCGCTGCCGGGCTCACTGGCGCACAGGGCTGGACCTTCCAACTCGATTCGGGAAGCGGCTTTGTCACGCGGCTCAGCGAACTGACCGCGAACAGCCACGCGTGGCAGTTGTACCACTACGACTTGACCGCCGCGGAGTTGACCGCCGGCCTTAAGATGCGGTTCCAGTTCTGCGGAGGGACGGGCGACCCGCGCGTGGACTTGGACCAGATTGCTGTGACCGTAACATCCGGTTCCGGCAGCAGTCCGGTCACTGTTGCTATGCATGACGACGGCGCCCACAACGACGGCGCATCGGGCGACGGCGTCTACGGCGCGCAAATCCCGGCGTTTCCAGTCGGCACAACGGTGAACTATTACGTTACCGCCACTGACAGCGCGTTCCTTGAATCAACCGATCCGTCCAATGCTCCGACAACGACCTATTTGTACACCGTTGGCGGCGGGGCTGAAGGGGAGGGTGAAGGGGAGACGGAGGTTGCAATTGGCACGATGGTCTATATTCCGGGCGGACAGTTTGACATGGGCGACCACGTTGGCTTCGTTGACCCCGAACATCCCAGCGATGAAATACCCATCCACACGGTGAACATCTCATCGATGTACATGTCCAACACACTGCTCACCAGCAGCGCGTATTGCGCGTATCTGAACTCGGCCCTCGTGAGCGGGCTCATCGAAGTGAACTTGGGTTCAGTCTACGACGCCAGCGGCGCGAATCTCTATTATGAAACAACGGCGGCGGTTCCCCTGTCGGTGATCACCTACAGCAACAACACGTTCACTGTTCGCAGCGGACGCGAGAATCATCCCATTACGGGCGTCCGGTGGTTTGGCGCGATGGCCTATTGCAACTGGCTCAGCGCCCGCGACGGCTACGCCCCCTGTTACGACATCACCACGGGCGCCTGCGACTTCACGAAGAATGGCTACCGCCTGCCGACGGAGGCGGAGTGGGAATACGCGGCGCGCGGGGGCCTCTACAATCCCTACTGCCAGTTCCCATGGGGCAACGACACCAACGCCGACGGCAGGCTTGCCAACTGGCAGGGCTCCGGTGATCCTTGGGAAAACGGCGACTATCCCCACACCACGCCGGTCGGCTTCTACAACGGCGCGCTCCACTCAAAAGCTGCGCATAATTGGCCTGCCGCAGACGCCACCTACCAAACCCGCGACGGCTCGAACGCCTACGGCCTGTATGACATGGCAGGCAATGTCTGGGAGTGGGTCAACGACTGGTATTCGAACACCTATTACCAATATTGCGTGGACAACAGCGTGATTGACAACCCGCCCGGCCCCGTAACCGGCGACATCATGCAGGACAACGTGCCGTGGCGCGCCATGCGCGGCGGCACCTGGTGGAACGGCGGCGGCCAGCAGTTCTACGGGTACAGCCGCGTCTCCAACCGTGACCCGTCCTGGTCTCTTGGCGGTTCGCCCGACGGCAACGCCGACTCCGCCTGGCTTCAGGTCGGCTTCAGGGTCATGCGGCCCTATAGCACGGCCCAGACGATGGGCCTCTTCCTGAATACGGGAAGCGCCTTTGACGGGTACACTTTAATGGCTCCGATGCACTACACGCGCACGTACCTGATCAACAATGCGGGCCTCGTCGTGCACACGTGGGACAGCACCTCCGAACCCGGCCGGACGGCCTACCTGCTTGAGAACGGACACATGATCCGCGCCGGCTCGGTCATGAACGGCGGACCATCGACCGGCGGCGGTGAGGGTGGGCGCATTGACGAGTATGACTGGGACGGCAACCTGGTGTGGCAATTCGAGTACGTTTCCGACAACCATATTGCGCACCACGATTTCAAGATGCTGCCGAACGGAAACGTCATCATTCTCGCGTCGGAGAAGAAGACCTACGCCGAGGTCATCGCGGCCGGATTCAATCCCGCGCTGCTCGATTCCAGTGTTTCCACTCAGGGGTACATGCTTCCCGACTATGTCGTTGAGGTCCAGCCGACGCGCCCGTCCGGCGGCAATGTGGTTTGGGAATGGCACGCGTGGGACCACACGGTCCAGGATTTCGACGCATCCAAGAACAATTACGGCGCGGTGGCGGCCCATCCGGAACTGTGCGATGTCAACGGCACCGGACTCCGGATACAGCAGTTCTGGAATCACATGAACTGCATCGACTACAACGCTGACCTGGACCAAATCATCCTCAGCGTCCGCGGGAACAGCGAACTGTGGGTGATCGACCACCAAACCACCACCGCCCAGGCTGCAGGCCATTCCGGAGGCCGTTACAGCAAAGGAGGCGATCTGCTGTACCGTTGGGGCAATCCGCAGCAGTACAGGGCCGGAACAGCCGCCAACGAGATGTTCCTGCAGCAGCATTGCACGGAATGGATAGACTCCGGCTGTCCTGGTGCCGGTGACATCCTGATTTTCAACAACGGGATCAGCCGCAACTACTCCACGATTGACGAGATTGTTCCGCCGGTGGACAGCGCTGGGGTTTATGCACTGACTGCCGGCGCGGCATACGGCCCCAGTTCCCTGACCTGGACCTATCGCGCCCCGACACCGACCGACTTCTATTCCGCCGAGATCTCCGGCGCCCAACGCTTGCCCAACGGCAACACCCTGATTTGCGAAGGACTGAAGGGCAACCTGTTCGAAGTGACCCCATCCGGTGAGACGGTCTGGCGGTATCTGTGCCCCGTCGTGCAGTCCGGGCCCATGACACAGGGAGACTCCATTCCCACAGACCCCAAAGGCGGTTACATGAACGCCGTTTTCCGGGTTTACAAATATCCGGCCACCTACCCTGGCCTGCTCGGAAGGGACTTGACCCCCGGGGGTACCATAGAGATACCCGCTGCTGGAACCCTTTCCGTGGGGTTCTCCGCCTCCCCGACTTCAGGCACGCCGCCCCTGACCGTGCAGTTCTCCGGATGGGCTGTCGGCGGCCAGCAGATTCTGAATTGGGAATGGGATTTTGGCGACGGCACCATCGAGCAGGGGAACGAGCCCAACCCGGTGCACGTCTACATGGAGTCAGGAACCTACACCGTTTCTGTCACCGCCACCGGTCTTTCCGACAGTGCCATGGCGACCAGGCGGGACCTGATCCTGGTAAGCCAGACACTTTCCGCAAGCCAACCCGCATTGCTTGGGGCCTTGGTTGTCCTTCTGGCACTGCTGGGGACCGTGCTGCTTCAGAAGCTTCCCCGCGCGGGGCGCGGAGCGGAGCGGTGAAACTGAGGTTCGCATGAAACGGTCTATGGACACACATTAAGGAAAGGCGCAATCACCATGGCAGCAAAGATGAACCGGCGGGAAGCCCTCGCGTTGGGAATCGCCTCGGCGGTCACCCTGTCAATGCCGGTCCGGGCGGCAGGCAAAGCCGCGGCGGGCGGGGCGGTTTCCACACTGGTGCAAATGAACGATGAAAAACTTCCGGTCCGGTTGGAAGGGCAGGTGACGGACGCGCAAAGCCACTGGTGCGGCGGCGTTCCTGACCAATGGGGCATTCATTACTGCCACACCGCCGCGGAACTGCTGAGAGATTGCGCGGCGGCGTATTTCCACCCACAGTCCGCCCACCATGCCAGCGGGACGCTTCTGGAACAGATCAAACTGCTGGCGGGCTTCCTGGCACGCTGCCAGAACGCCGAGGGAAACATCGACCTGTTCGCCACCAACTTCAATTCCCCGCCGGACACGGGGTTTGTGGTGCATCACGCGGGCACCGCCGCGAAGCTGGCGCAAATGAACGGGGATGAAACCGTCCTGTCGTTCCTGCGGGACTTTCTGCTCCGTGCCGGCCAGGGGCTGTCCAAGGGGGGCATTCACACCCCCAACCACCGCTGGGTGGTTTCGGCGGCACTGGCCCAGATCAACGACCTCTTTCCCGACCCGCAGTATGTCGCGCGGATCGACCAGTGGCTTGCGGAGGGCATCGACATTGACGAGGAGGGGCAGTACACCGAACGGAGCACCGCCGGTTACAACGCGGTGGTGAATGACGCGCTGGTGGTGATGGCGCACAAACTGAAACGTGACGAATTGCTGGTGCCGGTCCGCAAGAATCTGGACGCCATGGCCTACCTGCTTCACCCCGACGGCGAGGTGGTGACCGAGATATCGCGCAGACAGGACCTGAATTCGCGGGGAACCATGGACAAGTACTGGTTCGCGCTGCGCTACGTGGCCGCCCGCGACGGCAACGGCCTGTATGCATCGATGTTCAATCTGGTAAAGCCCGAAAGCGCCAGTCTGGCCAAGGTGATGGAGTATCCGGAACTGGAGAAGCCGCTGTCCCCCGCGATACCCATACCCGACAACTACGAGAAAGACTATCCGATCTACGGCGTCACCCGCATTCGGCGGGGAAAAACCAGCGCGACCATCCTGCAAAAGGACAACAACCGATGGGTTTCGCTGCGGCGCGGCGCCGCTGTGATCAATGCGGTCCGTTTTGCCAGCGCCTTCTTCGGAAAGGGCCAGTTTGTTCCCGTCTCGTTTGAAAAGCGCGACGGCGGGTTCCATTTCAGGCAGCCACTGCGCGGCTCCTACATGCAGCCCATAAGCGATCCGGGCCTGTTGCCGGTGCGCCCGGAGGCCTGGTCCGGCCTGGTTTCCAAACGCAAGGCCACGCAGATCTGCAAACTTGCCTATGAGGCATGCATCCGCGAAACGGAGCAGGGCTTTGAAATCTCCATCAGCGCCCGGGGCACGGACAATGTTCCCTTTGTCGTGGAGATTAACCTGCGGGAAGGGGGAGAACTGACCGGCGTCACGGCGGCACCCAATACGGGCGGTGCCTTCCTGCTCAAGGATGGGTATGCCGAGTACCGGATGGGCGAAGACGGTTTTCGCTTTGGTCCGGGAAAGGCCGAACACGCCTGGGTGCAGATGCGCGGCGCGGAGGGCAAACTGCCCGGTCCAAGCGTTTACCTGACCGGCTACACGCCCTTCCAGCACACGTTAACGTTTCAAACGTTGTAGATGGAGGGCGCGGGGTGGAAAACGCGGACGAACCCCGGCGTCCGAGTGAAGCGCCTCAAGGTCGTCCACGCAGTCTCCGCCTGCGCAGGGAATCATCATCAGGTCAAACAGCATGCTGCCGGCCGAACGCCCCCCGCGGCGTTCCTTCACCCACCCCAGATGACGCTCCGCAACGGCAAACAGGTCCATCGCCCGGGCATGTGTGGAAAGAGCAATTGCCCCCGTGAACCCCGTCACTGAAACGCCATCCTCGACCACCTTTACCCGGATTGCCTCTTGCGGCATCATCGCTTCACCTCGTTGGCGTTGCCAAGTGCTCTTGCTTGATGCCTTTGGGTACGCATTCTGTCGATGCGGTTCGCGCATGAGGACTTTCTTTGCATTCCCCTGTCCGGCGATTTTAAGGAGCAGCATCCCGCTTGACTGTATTGTGCCAGTCGGTTACGCTGGCAACGTTGTCACGGCATCTATCCAAAGAGGAGAACTTCGATGAGCAGCACCCTTTCCCGACGCGCGTTTCTGGCTTCCGCAACAACCAGCGCCCTCTTGGCCGGCTGTGCGACCACGAAGGTCAACACCGCCAGGGTGGTGCCGGGCAAACTGTCGCCCAACGATAAGCTGAACATTGCCGGCATCGGCGTGGGCGGCATGGGCAAGGCCAACCTCGACGCGAGCAGCACGGAAAACATCGTGGCGCTGTGCGACGTGGATGATGCCTATTCGGCCAAAACCTACGCGGCCTATCCGGACGCAAAGCGCCACACCGATTTCCGAAAAATGTTCGACGCGATGGAGAAGGAGATTGACGCGGTGATCGTGGCCACGCCGGACCACAACCACGCCATCACCGCCATCGCGGCGATGCGGCGCGGCAAGCACGTCTACTGCCAAAAGCCGCTGGCCCACAGCCTGCATGAGGTGCGCACGCTCATGGAAACGGCCCGCGCGTGCGGGGTGCAGACGCAGATGGGCAACCAGGGCCATTCTTCGGAGGAGAGCCGTCGCCTGTGCGAGTGGATACAGGACGGGGCCGTCGGCCCGGTGCGCGAGGTGCATGCATGGAGCGACCGGCCCGTGGGCGGCGATCCCTGGTCCACCTTCCCCGTGGTGAAACGCCCCTCCGACACGCCGCCGGTGCCGCAAACACTCAATTGGGACCTGTGGCTGGGTCCGGCAAAGAAACGGCCCTACAACCCCGTGTACTGCCCCCTCACTTGGCGCGGCTGGTACGACTTCGGCACGGGCGCGCTGGGCGACATGGGCTGCCATATTCTCGATCCGTCGTTCTGGGGGCTCAAACTGGGCCACCCCACCAGTGTGCAGGCGACCACCACGCACTGGGAGAAACTGGTCGAACAGGAAACCTTCCCGCGCGCGTCCATTGTGCGCTACGAGTTCCCCGCGCGCGGCAGCATGCCGCCCGTGAGCCTCACCTGGTACGACGGCCGTCTCAAGCCGCCCATCCCGCGCGACTTCGCGCCGGGGCAAAAGCTCGACAGCAACGGCGCGCTGCTCATCGGCGACAAGGGTACCATCCTGCACGCATCGCACGGGGCCGGGAATCTCACACTGCTGCCCAAAGCCTATGCCGCCGACTACAAGCAGCCGGCCAAGACCCTGCCGCGCGTGACCGTCGGTGGCAGCGCGCATGAGCAGGACTGGATTCGCGCCTGCAAGGACGGCAAACCGGCCAGTTCCAGTTTCGAGTACGGCGGCGCGCTCACCGAGATGGTGCTGCTGGGCGTGTTGGCCATGCGCCTGAAGGACCGCAAACTTCTGTGGGACGGCGCGGCCTTCCGCTTCACCAGCGATGAAGAAGCCAACGCGCTGGTCAACCCGGCCTACAACAACGGCTGGACGCTCTGACAGCGGCGATTGACGCACATTTGGGGTGCTGCCCCCCCTGCCCCTCCGCGCGCTTCTGTGGAGCTGTTTTGCGGCACCTTCCTTGCGACAGGCTCCACGGTTTGTTATCTTAGTCCCATGCGCCGGGCCAGTCTCCTGCGGGCGTGTCCGCACCTCGCCCGGACAACCTTGTTGCGGCGTTGGCATTCCCATACGTCCGCGGGGTCCGCACCACTCATGGAAACATCCTTTTGAAACCCGATTCGCACCGCTCACGCGAGGCGCAGCGCGCCAGGCTGGTCGAGGCATACCTGGGTGCAACGCAGGAAGAGCAGGCCGTGCTGCAACTGCTCGCCGTCATCAGCGAAGAGTTGCCGCGCAGCACGTTCATGAACGTGCTGTCCAAGGCGAAGATCCGGATGGACAGTGGCCGCCTCCTCTCGCAACTGGACATGCGGCCCCTGCTGGAAAGCCTGCGGAAGAAGGGGCTTGCGGAGTCGTCCAATCCCCGCCTCGACCATTCCTATTGGAAGTGCAATGAGCTGATCATGGAGGTCGCCGCGCGGGACGCGCAGCGCGTGGGGCATTTCGAGGCGATGTCCGCCGCGATCGAGACCGTGATGCCGGCCGGGGAAAGCTATGGATATCATTATTTCCACAGCCTGGAACAGGCGCTGCGCCTGATCCGGCTGGCCCTGTACCGTCACGATGATACGCGCCTTTGGTCCCTGATTCACTCCGCCCGGGACCGTTATCCGGCAGAGTGCCGACGGCAGTCACCGCTTTGGCGTCTGTGCAACGAGCCGTTCGACGCCGAATGGTTCTTGACCCTCTCTGAAAATGCCGCGGACAACGCGCTGTGGATGATCCTGCCCGCGTCCTTTGACCGCCTCGTCCCCGCCGCCGACGCCTTTGCCTATCTGCAAGGCTGGTGCACCGGGGCGGGCAAAGGTGTGGTGCCGTACGCCGCGCGCCTGCTGTACGGGCAGGAACTGATACTGCGCGGCCGCTTTTCAGAGGTGGGCCATTTGGTCGAGGCGCCGGATCTCACGGCTGACCAACGGGTCCTGCGGGCGCGCGTGAGCCTGTTGCAGGGTTTTTTTGACGAGGCCCTGAACGGTTACGATCTGGCGATGTCTGAGTTTCGTGCAGACAACCGAAAGCGCAAGCCGGTCCTTCTTGGGTACGAGGGCGTGTTCTACGCGCTGGCGCTCATCCAGAGCCGCGACACCGCACGATTGCGGCAGGCGGCAGAGTACCTCCCCCGCGCCTTGAAGAGCACGGACACGTTGTACAAACCGGCCACCGGCGCGCTGCTGAGACTGGTGAACTCATTCCTGGGCAACATGAGCGACTCGAATCCCTCCGATTCTGTGCTGTATTGGATAGATGAGAGCCTGCCCGTGGACCTGTTCGTGTCTTGCCTGGCGGACTACTGGATGGACTCTCCCGTGCCCGACCACCGCAAGGATGCCCTGGCCGGGCAGCATGCGCGCGCCGTCGAGGCGGGGTACCACTGGTGGGCCGCCGAACTGGGCGCGCTGCTCGACCGCCTCCGGTCCGGACCGGATGACTGCGGAACGCGGGCGACCCGCTTCTTCACGGAAACGGGCGCGCACCCCCTGGTGGATCTCATCCAGCGGCAGGAGGCATGGGCGCTCAGCCTGGATGCGCTGGAGCACGTGGCCGAAGACGCCAGGGTGGAGCCCGGCGCCGCGCCGGACCGCCGCATGACCTGGCACCTGACCCCGGAACTTGACGAGTGGCGGATCGAGGCGCGGGAGGTCCGGCGCCTTCAGTCGGGACGCTGGAGCAAAGGCAAGACCGTTTCGTTTAAGCGCCTGTACACGCATCGGGCTGAGTTCCCGTACCTGACCGCGCAGGATTCGGCGGTGTGCGCCTTCATTTCGGCGGAATCCGAGCGCTACGGATATTACAGCGCCCCGCGCTTCAGCTATGAACTGCCGACGCGCGCGCTGACGGCGCTTGTGGGCCATCCGCTGGTCTTCGACACGGACGGAGAGCGTCTTGAAGTGGTGAAAGGCGCGCCGGAGCTGCGGGTGACGGAACAGGGCGCGCAGGTGCTGGTTGAGCTGGTTCCATTCCTTGAGGAAGACCAGGAAGTGGCCGTGGCACAGGAAAGCCACACCCGCATCACGGTTATCGAGTGCGCGCCGGAACACCGGCGCATGGCCGCCATCATCAAGACCGGCCTGCGCGTGCCCGCCGAGCACAAGGCGCGCGTGCTCGAATCCCTGGGAAAGATCACGTCGCTGATCACCATCCACTCGGACATCGGCGGCGGACTCGACAACGTTCCCATGATGCCGGAGGATTCGCGGCCGCACGTCATGCTGACGCCCTCGGGCCAGGGACTGCGCATTCAGATGCTGGTACGGCCGCTTGCCGAAGGCGGTGCCTATTATCGGCCCGGTGCCGGCGGCGAGACGGTGCTTGCCGTGGTGGACGGCCGTCCCGTGCAGGCCCGCCGCCGTCTCGCGGCCGAAAAGGAACTGGCCGAGCGCACGGTGGTCGCCTGCCCCACCCTGGCGCGGGCGGAAGAATTTGACGGCGAATGGCTCTTGGAAGACCCCGAGGACTGCCTCGAACTGCTGGACGAACTCGGCGGGCTGGGTGAGGCGGTTCTCCTCGAATGGCCGCAGGGACAAAGAATCGGCATCAGCGGCCACGCCGCTTCGGGAAGCCTCCAGTTGAAGGTGGCGGGCGCCAAGAACTGGTTTGAGGCGACCGGACAGTTGCGCGTGGATGAGAGCCGCGTGCTCGACATGCGGCAACTGCTCGAACTGCTGGACCAGGCGCAGGGGCGCTTCGTGCCGCTTGGCGACGGCCAGTTCCTGGCGCTGACCAAAGAATTCCGCAAACGCCTCGACGAACTGCGCGCCATTTCCGAGGAGCACGGCCGGGGCGTGCGTTTCCATCCGCTTGCGGCCCCGTCCGTCGAAAGCCTGCTGGAGGGCGCGGGTGCGCTCAAGGCCGACAAGGCCTGGAAGGAGCACATCGCGCGGTTCCGCGACGCGCAGAATTTTGAGCCGGTGCTGCCGTCCACGCTGCGCGCCGAGTTGCGCGACTATCAGGTGGAGGGCTACCGGTGGCTCGCGCGGCTTGCGCGGTGGGGCGCGGGCGCCTGTCTGGCCGACGACATGGGCCTGGGAAAAACGGTGCAGGCGCTGACTCTCATGCTGGCGCACGCCGCGGAGGGTCCGGCAATCGCCGTCGCCCCGACCTCGGTGTGCATGAACTGGATCGACGAGGCCCGGCGCTTCGCCCCGACGCTGAACCCCATTCTGTTCGGCGCCGGAGACCGCCAGGCGTCACTCGACGCCCTGAAACCGTTCGACCTGCTGGTGTGCAGTTACGGGCTGCTTTACCAGGAATCGGAAAAGCTCGCCGCCGTCAACTGGCGCGTGGCCGTGCTGGACGAGGCACAGGCCATAAAGAACTTCGCCACGCGGCGGTCGCAGGCCGCCATGGGCCTGCGCGCCGATTTCCGCCTTATCACCACCGGAACCCCCGTCGAAAACCACCTGGGCGAGCTGTGGAACCTGTTCCGCTTCATCAACCCCGGCCTGCTCGGTTCCCTGGAACAGTTCACCCGGCGCTTCGCCGCGCCCATCGAAAGGCACCAGGATCGCGAGGCGCGCACGCGCCTTAAAAAGGTCATCCAGCCGTTCATCCTGCGGCGGCTGAAGGAACAGGTGCTCGAGGAACTCCCCTCGCGCACGGAGATACTCCTGCACGTGGAATGCAGCGCCGAAGAAACCGCCTTCTACGAGGCGCTGCGCAGGAAGGCGATCGAGAAGGTTGTGCGGACTCAGGGCCCGCCCGCGCAGAAACACCTTAT
>CAIXUF010000452.1 GCA_903922535.1 Candidatus Hydrogenedentota bacterium | reverse complement strand
GCGTTCGACCAGCGCCACATCGGGGTGCGCCCGCGCCACGAACCCGCCTGAGAGCCACCCCGTTCCCGCGCACCCGGCGAGGACAACCGGCACCAGGAGCAGCACCCGCAGAAACCGCCTGAACTGCTGTGTCCGCGCCAGGTCGCCCAACGCCTCACGCGGCGTTGCGATCGCGCCCACCGGACACACGCCCGCGCACAGCCGGCAGTTGATGCAGGTCTGCTCCGTCACCTCCACCCGCCGCCACGCCAGCCGCGAGCAGCCCTCCAGCAGCACGCCATACGGACAGAAATAGCGGCAATAGGGCCGCGCCAGCACCATGCCCAGCAGCAGCACCGCCATGCCCGTCAGCAGCATGGGCAGCGGCGCACTCCTGCGGAAAAGACCCACGAAGGGATCGGTGCGGCAAATCAGGTAGCCCGCGCCGTTGACCGCGTAGACGAGTCCGACAGAGAGCACCGCGAGCGGCACCAGCCGCAGCACCGCGTCCAGCGCCCGCGGCACGCGCTGCGGACGGACGATGAAGAGATCCTGCAACGCGCCCAGCGGACACACTGCCGCACAGAAGACGCGCCCGAAGAGCAGCGCCGTCAGTAGCGGCAAGGCGAACAGCGCCGCCACAAACCACGGCAGCCCGCCGCCCATCCATGCGGCCACCGCCACGTTCTGAACCGACCCCACCGGGCAGATGCAGCCGTGCTTCACGAAGCCGAACCACGCCAAACAAATCAGAGAGAAGGCAAGGATCCAACGCCGCGAACGCACCTTGCGGACCAGCCAGACCGAGACCGCCAGCGCACCTGCCAAGATCAGCACATCCGCCCACGCGGGCACGAGTTCCGCGAACGCCGGATGCACCGCCTGCGGCACCGTGTGCCCCGTGTCGAACTGCGGCTGCGGAAAACGCGACTCCCCCGCCACCGCCAGCGGCAGCAATCCCATAAGCAGTTTGGCGCACCATTTTCTCATGCCGGACCGTTCATTTTGCATCGTCAGAACCAACACCTTCGGAAACATCAGAAAGCTCTTCTGCGTCGACCTTGTCTCTTGTGCGCTTGGTCGAAAGTTTATTTTGAATCAAATCCAAGCGTCCGATGAAATTGACTTCGACCTTCCCATAACGTCCGCGAACCCGATGCTTCCGAGCCACCTCATAAGCCACACCATCGATTTCGCTCACGAAGTCTACGCGCACCGGTACAACGCCGAAAGAAATAACGTTCTGCGGATTTTTTAGAAGTTCATCCGACAAATCGCGTTCCTGAAAGCCAAACTCGCACAATGCACGCCTTACGCGACAGACATTTTCCTGGGCCAGGTCGAAATAGATGTCGATGTCTTTGGTAAACCGCGGGTAACCATGAAACGCAACCGCATAGCCGCCGACAATCATGTAATCGGCCTCATGCTTTTCGAGTAACCGTAATAACTCTTCGAAGTCTGGCTGGATAGTCATAAAGGAATCTCCCTGCTTCCATTCTCAACGTCTCGACCATCTCTAGTCGGGCTTCCCGCGTTTGCTGCAGCCAATACGTGCGGTCTTGCTCAGCCTGCTGGGCATGCGTCGTTACCATTAGTTCGAGTTTCAAGGCTTCCTCCTCACGGCTACATCAGTTTCTCTTTCAGCAGATAGGGCTGCGAGGCGGGAACGCGGGTGAAAGCCTGCGCCGGGCACGACTCG
>CAIXUF010000451.1 GCA_903922535.1 Candidatus Hydrogenedentota bacterium | reverse complement strand
CTTTCCGTATCGGAGGGCACCTTCACCATGGGGCGCACCACGGCGGGCGATGATGTGACACATGGCAACAGCACCGAGGATCCGCAGCATCAGGTGACCCTGGGCACGTACCAGATTGGCAAGTACCCGGTGACGAACAAGCAGTATTGCAACGTCTTGAACTGGGCGCAGGAGCATGGGTATCTGAAGAACAACACGAATTCAGTCTGGCCAGGTACGGGCACCATCTACGCGGGCGGCAACAGGCAGGAAATCCTTAACTTTGACGTCCCCGCCTGCAACATCCAGTATTCGGGCACTGTGTTTTCCGCCAAAACGCGGACAGGGGTGCCGGGCACAACGAACTATTCGATGGATGCGCATCCGGTGCTGGATGTCTCCTGGTATGGGGCGGTGGCCTTCTGCAACTGGCTGAGCCAGATGCAGGGACTCACGCCCTGCTATGACATGGCGGCGGCAACCTGGCCGCTAACGGTGGCACCGCCTGTGGCGGGCGGGTACCGACTGCCAACAGAGGCCGAATGGGAGCGCGCGGCGGCTTGGGACGGGGCAAAGCACTGGATATACGGGTTCACCAGTGACACAAACACGGGGAGCCAACGGTGCAACTACTCTGCGGTGAACCCACTGGGTCTGACCGCCAATCCCTGCACATCCCCTGTGGGCTGGTTCAACGGGGTGAATGTGAGTCCAAACGGGACGCTAACGACGGCAAACAGCGTGAGCCCTGTGGGCGCGTACGACATGAGCGGAAACGTGTGCGAGTGGTGCGGCGACTGGTATTTGGACACATACTATGGCGGCGGGGCGATGACGAATCCAACAGGACCTCCAACGGCCACGACGAACAACCGGGTGATTCGCGGCGGATCGTGGAGCCTCCTCAACTTCCGCGGCCGTTCGTCCAATCGCGACTACGACCCCCCGCTTCACGCCAGTTCCGACAGCGAATTTCGCGTTGCGCGGACTCCGTAGCGGTCAGGACGGTCAAGCAATGGGAAACGACGGGGTGCTGTGACGCGCTGTCGTGGGTGAAGAGTCTTTGCAACGATGCAATCCTGGGTTGTTTCAACCTCCGGGTTGCTATCTGGCCGCTGTGCATTCCGTGGTCAAGGTATTCTCTTGCGGTTGCGGCTTCACCGCGCCGGGTGTTGCGTGGTAACAGAACGTTTTCGTCTGCCCCCTTCTTTGCCGCAGTTGTCCTACTCTGGGAAACGGGTGCCCCACTCGTCCTTGAAGACGATCTTGCGCAGCGCTTTGCGCGTGCGCTTGGGCGGGGCCGTTTCGGTGGAATAGCCCACGGCAATCAGCGCCATCACGCGCACATGTTTGGGTATGCCCAGTATCCCGCGGAGATTTTCCTCGTTGATCCAGCCGACCCAGCAGGTGCCCAAGCCCAGTTCAGTGGCCTTGAGCACAAGGTGCTCCATCGCGATGCCCATGTCCAACTGGTAATATTCGATGCCCGTGAACCTGGTCCCGATCTTGTTCGCGATAATGTCCAGTTCCGCGCAGCCCACGATAATCAGCGGCGCGTCGCGCATGAACTTGTTGCGCAGAATGGGCCCCATCCCCTGCGCGCAGATTTGCCGGATCCGCTCCGGATCAGTGACGGCAATGAAGCGCCACACCTGCGCGTTGCACGCCGACGGTGCCAGCCGCGCCGCCTCGAACATGGCCTCAACGTCATCCGGCGGCACGGGCCGGGCCGGGTCAAAAGCGCGCACCGAATGCCGCGCATTCACGATCTCATCGAAGGTCATCATCCGGATACTCCTATGCACTTGCTGAATGCCGCAAAGTTTAGCACGCGCCGCAAGAAAACACACGACGTCCGCGATGTGACAACATTCCAAAACGCCCATTGGCCATACCCCCGCCATCAATAGGGCAACTGATTTCGCCCTCCCAAAATTCCCGACACCTATTGAAACCCGCCACCGGCTTCGCATAGTCTGTGAACCGGTCCTCAACCAAGGGAGATCCGGCCATGCGGCTCACTGCGATACTTTTGGTCTGCATAAGCCTGTCTGCCACCGCCCAGCTTCGCGCGGGCGTTGCGCGGGAAAGCATCAACCCCATGGAGGCCAAGATCCCCACCCAACTCGGCGGCTACGGCGCACGCGAGGGCAAACCGGCCGAGGGCGTCCTCGACACCATCTACGGCAAAGCGCTGGTACTCGAATTCAACGGCCAGAAGTCGGCCCTCATCACCATGGACACGTGCAGCGTGCCCATCGGCCTGGTGGAGGAGGCGCTCACCAAGGCCCACATCGAAGGCTTGCCCGTCGCCCGCACAATGGTGTGCGCAAGTCATTCCCACACCGGGCTCGAAGGTTTCGCGCTGGACCGGCGCAATATCGCGGACAATCCCAATATAGGCATCTTCTCCGAACCGATGCTGAATTTCGTCACCGATCGCCTGGCCAAGGCGCTCATTGCCGCCAACGCCGCGCT
>CAIXUF010000450.1 GCA_903922535.1 Candidatus Hydrogenedentota bacterium | reverse complement strand
CTGCCCAACCTCTCGCTGGCAGGATACTGGTGGCACAACTTCTTCCCGTCCATCGTGACCAGGATCATGGACGAGCGGATCGACATGCTGCCCACCAACAAACAAGTCGGCTTCATTTCCGACGCGTACTGCATCGAGTGGACCTACGCCAAGAGCCGTGTTGTAAGACAGCTCCTCACGGAAGTCCTGTCGGCAAAGGTGGCGCGGGGAATGTTTGACGTGGACACGGCCGCGGGCATCACGCGCGAAATCTTCTATGAGACGCCCTGGACGCTGTGCGGCATGCGGCCCGCCTCAGAGGAGTCGCTGCGCGCCTGATCCGGGATGACTTCCGAGACCCGACGGCATCCTCGCGGAGTGAACGGGAGTCGCCCGGCAAACGCGGGCTGAACAGGACAATTGCGCCCGGAGTTTCCACGGGTGTGCCGGCACTTACGGGGCGGCGGGTTGGGCCGTATCGGTCCGGGTGGCCGCCTCCTTCAATTTCCCCATGATGGCCTCTGCCAGCCGCATGAACCTGTTGCTGTAGTGGTGGCCGCCTGGAAGCTTGAGCACGGTGACATGTGCGGCGTCCAGCTTCTCGCAAATGCACTCGCGGTCCACCTCGCTCGTCACGCAGAGCAGCGCGGGTCCCTGAATCCTCCCGATTTCCTCCGCGACGCGATACGTGGGCCGGTTTCTGGTTGAAAAGAGCCAGTCCATGAAATGGTACTCAAACATGGTTTCGTCCGACGGCCCGAGCATGACCACCATCACCACCCTGTCCCGCAAGTCCTCCGGCACGCGGTTGGCGACGAACGGGATGAGTTCCGCTCCCAGCGAATAGCCTATCAGCACGATGCGCTGCTTGTTCCACTGTTTCATGTAGAACCGCAGCGCGCGGCACATGTCAGCCGCGGTCTCGTCCGGCGTGCGCGCTTTGGCAAAGTACGTGTATGAACTGAGGCCGATCATGGGCACACCGTGATTTGCCATCTCCTGCATCACCGCTTTGTCCAGCGACCACAGGCCGCCGTCGCCGCTGATGAGAAGGCCCAGCATGTCCGTCGATTCCCGGCCCTGCGGCCACACCTTTATGGGCAGGTCCCTGAGTTCCGCCGCCGCATCCTCCGCCTTGGGCTTCGCCGCCGGGGCGGCTTTGGTCTCGGCCCGGCATGCCGCGTGTCCCACAAAGACTACGAGGGCCGTTATCAATACCCCGGCCAACAACTCCGGGCGCGTGGACGTCTTCATGAATTCGATGAAACTCCTTTGCCATGATCACAGACAGGTCGAAACGGACGCCCGGCATTATACTCTCTGCCGGGACGCGCACGGTCTTGCGGGTCTGCCAACCTGAACCCCGGTTGTCGGGGGACGCCCAAACACTGAACGCAGGACTTCGTGATGGCCGAATGATCGTATCCTGTGCGGGATGGAAGCGCCGACACGGAGGCGATGCGTGCATGGGCTGCGGCGACTCAGGGGACTTGGAACGGGGCTCCTGGATCAGGTTCGGCCGTTTGGAGACCCTGTTTGCTGTCCAGCACCTCCCGCACCTTGACGGCCAGGACGACCGCGGAAAACGGCTTCCGGATGAAATGCGCACTCGCATCCAGCACGCCGTGGCGCGCGATGACGTCGGCCGTGTAGCCCGACATGAACAGGTGCTTCAGGCGCGGACGGCTGGAGGACAGGCAGTTGGCAAGGTCCCGGCCGTTCATCTCCGGCATGACCACGTCAGTTATCAGCAGGTGAATCTCTCCGGGATACGCTTGGGCGGCGCGGATGGCTTCGCCTGGTGTGCATGCGGCCAGCACGGTGTATCCCTGCACTTCGAGCATCCTCGTGGCCAGTCTCAGGACGGCCGTCTCGTCCTCCGCCAGCAGAATGGTTTCATTTCCGCGCGGGGGCGGGGCCTGCGCTTCGGCGGAAGGCGTTTGCCCGGCCTTGTCCGCGTGCCGGGGCAGGCATATTGTGAATGTTGTTCCCTGCCCGGGCTCGCTGCATGCGTCGATGAAGCCGTGATTCTGCCTGACCGCGCCGTATACGGTGGCCAGACCGAGGCCGGTTCCCTCGCTGATGCCCTTTGTCGTGAAGAAGGGCTCAAAGATGTTGGCCAGCGTCTCCCCGTCCATCCCGCAGCCGTTGTCGCTGACGGAGAGGCGCACGTACTCCCCGGGTGCTGTGTCCTCGCGTCCCGCGCAGTACTCCTCGTCAAAGGCGCAGTTCCCCGTTTCTATGGTGATTCTGCCCACGTCGGTGATGGCGTCCCGCGCGTTGACGCACAGGTTGGCCAGGATCTGGTCGATCTGGGCCGGGTCAATCCTTACCGGCCACAAACGCGCCGAAGGATGCCATTCGAGTTCAATGTTCTCGCCGATAAGCCGCTGCAGCATTCTGAGCATTCCCGCCACGGTCTCATTCAGATCCAGCACCTTGGGCGCGACGGTCTGCCTGCGGGCAAAGGCCAGCAGTTGCCGTGTCAGTTCGGCGGAGCGGCTGGCCGCCTTGCGGACTTCTTCCAGGTCGGCATGAAGCGGCTCGTCCGGGGGCACCTGAAGCAGGGCCAGTTCCATGTGCCCGAGAATCACCGCCAGCATGTTGTTGAAGTCATGCGCCACCCCGCCCGCCAGCCGGCCGACGGATTCCATCTTTTGGGCCTGGTGGAGCCGGGTCTCGAGTTTGGTCTTCTCGGCCTCGGCCCGCTTGCGCTCGGTGATGTCCTGAACCGTGCCGTGCATCTTCAACGGCCGTCCCCCGTCGTCGAGTTCCAGCCTGCCCAGCGCATGCATCCAGCGCACGGCCCGGTCGTCGTGCCGGACGATGCGGTATTCCTTGTCGAAGTTCCGTCCGCGGCTCAAAACCTCGTTTCTTAAGTAGTCGGTCATCATTGCGAGGTCGTCAGGATGGAACAGGGCCGCCCACCCCTCCATGGAGCGCTCGTAGGTTTTGTCTATCCCCAACAGCCTGTCAAGCTCATCCGAGCCCATCCACGACCGGGCGGACAAATCCAGAACATAGCTGCCCAGGCCCGCGATGCTCTGCGATTCCCTGAGCAGCGCTTCGCTCTCCCGCAGCGCCTCCTCCGCCTGTTTGCGCGCGGTGACGTCCTCGATGGCGGTCATGCTGCGCACGGGCTTTCCGGTGTCGTCGCGGATGACCGTCACGTTCACGTTGACCCAGATCGTTGCGCCGTTCTTGCGCACGCAGCGCTTCTCCATCTGGTAGTCCGGCGCCTCACCGCGGACGACACCCTGGAAGGCCTCCCAGTCCCGCGCGCGGTCTTCCGGATGGGTTATGTCGAAAACGCCCAGTGAAAGCAATTCCACGGCCGCATAGCCGGTGATTTCGCACAGCTTCTGGTTGACGCGCAGCCACTGCCCCGTGTGCGGGTCAGCCTGGGCAAAGGCACAAGACGCACCCAATAGCAGAACTGTTAAAGCACGCAAAAAGGTTTTCATGTAAAGCCTCCGATTAGAAATTTTTTATTGAGT
>CAIXUF010000449.1 GCA_903922535.1 Candidatus Hydrogenedentota bacterium | reverse complement strand
TCCGTCTGCGCGGCGGCGGTCAGGGAAAGTAAAAGTGCGAGACAGGCGAGGATGGGGAGTTTTGCCGGGATTCTCATGGGCGCGCCCCTGTTCAGAGCGTGCGTTCCACGAACAGGTCACGCAGACCGTTCACCTGCCGGTCCAAGTGCGTCCGCACCATCTCGTCCGCGCGGGCGCAGCCCGGATTGCGGGCGAGCGCGGCCATGGCCGCACTGAGATCCTGGCTCACGCCCTCCACGGCCCGGCGGCGTTCCCACTCGCGCAGGGTGCGCGGCGGGCTGTCGGCGCGGGACACCGCGGCGGCAAGCCGTTCAATGGCGCCGGTCTTGCGCCGTATCGAATCGGGCGAGACCGCTTCGGGGGACTGGGCCGTCTGCTGCGCGGGCCGAAGCGCGGCGCGCGACGGGGCGGCGTTGTCGCCGGTGTTCACGGCCATGCCGAACGTCAGCACCGCCAGCGCCGCGGTGGCCGTCACATAGACGGCCGCCCGGAGGACGGACGCCGCCAGCGACGGGCGTTTCCGACCCGGTTCGGGGGCTTGGAGCCGTGCCTCGCGGGCGCCGGCCAGAATCTGGCGCGCCAAATCACCCGAGGGCTCGGGCGCCGAAGCGGAGGAGGCAAACTCAAGACTGGCGCGGATGGCGTGCACCTGTGCGGTGCAGCGCGGGCAGGAATTCACATGCGAGGCGAGAAAGGCCGAAACCGACGACGAACGGTCCACCAGCGACTCCGCAAACGCCACCAATTCCTGGCGCGGAGGATGCCGAAGGACCGTTTGTTCGAGGTTCATGCCCATGCCGTTCCGTCCCGTGTCAGACGTATTCGCGGTATTTTTCGAGGTGGGGCCGCAACGCCTGCTCGGCCCGCGCAATGCGCGATTTCACCGTGCCGATCGGGCAGTCGGTGATTTCGGCGATCTCCTCGTAGGAAAGGCCCTGGAACCGCTTCAGCACGAAGGATTCGCGGTAGTGCGGGGCAATCTTGTGCAGCGCCTCGTTCACCGCCTCGGAGATTTCGCCCCGCTTGAACGCGGTCAGCACGCAGGCGCTTTCGTCGCGGATCGTGTCAATCGGCGACTCGCCTTCGCCCTCGTGGTCGTTGCTCCACCAAGAAAGGCTGAACATCTTCGGACGGCGCTTTTGCCGGGCCCATTCCTTGTAAACAATGTTGGAGGCAATGGTGTAGAGATAGGTCGAGAACTTGGCCGTAGGCGTGTAACGGTCGCCGTTTTTCACCAGCGCCATGAACACTTCCTGGGTCAGTTCCTCGCCCACGTGGCGGTTCTGCACCATGCGGTAGATGTAATTGAAGACGGAACGGTGAAACCTGCGGACAAGCTCTTCAAACGCGGGTTCGGAGCCGCGTCCATGCTCCAGCATCAGGTTCTCATCGGTCCATTGTGCAAAAGGCAGCGGGGTGCTCGCGTCCCGCAACCGGGGTGCCTCGCTGTGAAATGCCGCAATATTACTCAGTTCTTCCGCCATAATACCTTCCTCAAAGCCGTATTTCGGCTTTAGTGTATTCTAATCCCGCGTTGCGGAAAAAGGTTCCAGTTCCAGGGCAAACGGGACACAACTATCCCATGCCTAAGTTTCGGTATTTTCGCACATTCAGTGTCCAATACACAATATGTACCCGCATTGCGGCCAAGCAACGCTATCCCTTGTCGGCAACCCCCCGGTTCTCTGTCTTGTCCGAATTGCCGTCTAAGGCGGTTCGGAACGCACGATTTACATTGAGGTCTACGGCGCTACGGGCAACGCAAAACAGGCGGCCTCTTCGGCGTTTCTGACGAACAGTCTGCCATGGGCGATCACCGGATAATTCCATGTCTTTCCGCTGAGCGCCTTGAACCGGGCGATTTCCCTGCATGCCGTCGGTGTTGCGGGGAAAAGAATCGCGTCCCCCTTCTCGCTCACCACGAGAAGCATCTCCATGTCGGCGAGAAGCAACACCTGGCCGCCAAGGCGTTTGCCTTCCCAGCAAAACGCTCCCGTGGCGGCATCGACGCAGCAGAAACGATCGCCGTCAAAGCCGTATATATGGCCTTTGTGGAACACCATGTCGTCGAAGTAGGGTCGGAACTTCGTGCTGGCCCACACCTGCTCCGCAGTCCAGGCACTATCCTTTTTCTGTGTCAGGAACATGCGCGCGCCGGTGCCCGCCGGGCTGCCCAGCATCACCCTGTTGCCGTCCGCCACCAGCGGCTGCGCACAGCGCGGGTTCAGTTCTTTGCCCGCCAGCCGTTCCCACAGGAGTTGGCCCGTTTCCGGAACGAAGGATTGCAGGCCAAATTCGCCCGCTATCAATACCTGGGGCGTTTCCGCAAGGACCGAAAGCTGCGGGGAACTGTAGCCGCCGCCACCGCGCCCGGCGCGCCAGACGGGTTGGCCTGTCAGGCGGTCGTAGCCGATCATGCTTTGGCCGTCTCCGCCGTGGGTGAACACGATGAGCTTGCCGCCGACAACCAGCGGCGAACTGGCAAATCCCCACGTGGGCACGGCCGCCCCGGTATCGGCCTTGATGTCGCGTGTCCAGACCACCTTTCCCGTGGCGGCGTCGAGGCATTGCAGCGCGCCGGTCGCGCCCAGCGTGTACAGCCGCCCCTGCTCAAAGGCGGGAGTCGCGCGCGGTCCGGCCCCCATGTCGTTTTCGAAATGGCTTTGCACCCGGTTCACCCAGACGTCCTCGCCGGTGGCGGCGCGGCTGCACGTGACCAGTTCCTGCTGGCCACGCTGTTCCTGCGTGAAGACGTAGTCGCCCACCGCGATGTAGGACGACCAGCCCGTGCCCACGCGCTTGCGCCACAGTTCGCGCGGGGGCGTGCTCCAGTCTGTGGAGATCTTCACCCCTGTCACGCGGTCGTCCCGCGCCGGTCCGCGGAAGGCGGGCCAGTCGCCCGGCCCCGCCTGGGCCGGGAGGATGGCCGTGCCGCCCGCTTCGGCGGCGGGCAGGGCGGGCGCGGCCTTGAGCAGTTCTTCGGCCGTGGGAGTCCAGCGCCACGCAAGCACCGGCGTCAGGCGGCTGCTCAGTCCCTCGGCGCGCAGCATGCTGAAACCCAGTGCGCAGGCGATGACCACGACGGCGAGAATCCACTTTCGCGGGGACCAGCGAAGCCGGCAGGTGGCCGCCATGGCCGCCACCAGGGCGGTGGTCATCGTCGGCAGGGCGGCCAGAAGCACCAGCGGCTTATGGTCCGTCTGCGTGCCGACAATCAACAGCAGCGCGGCCACGACCAACAACAGGCCGAGCAGCCGGGAGCGCCAGGGAGCCCGGCTCGCCGCCAGCCACCAGATGACCAGCAGCAGCAGCGCCAGGATGGGCGCGGCGATTAGGCCGATCATGCTTTGAAGGTTCGTGGCGCCCAGGAACAGGGTCCAAAGCGAAACCGGAAGATGAACCGTTGCGATCAGGACGGCAGGCCACAGGCGCAGACGGACTTCAGGCGTGGGCTGGACAACTTCGGACGCATGGTTGGAGTCGCTCATGAAAGGACCTCACGGTTGGTTTGGAGTCAACATTATGACGGGCGGATCTATGCCGCACAAGCAAGGCATACGGGACGGCCCGGATGGGCTAGGCCCGCGTGTTTCTTGGAGTGCGGCGGCGTCTCCCGAAGGACCACCATCTATAATCCTGCAAACGCCTGCCGACTTCAGGGAGAGTCTTCCAAGATCATGAATGCCGCAGACTTTACGAAATAGGATGGGCACAAATCCGAATCACCTGCCTGATCAAGTCCATCCCGTCCATCCCGTCCATATTGTCCGTATCGTCCATGATGTGAAGCCAAGGGGACTGCACCCATTTTCGACCCTACCCCGCCTTCTTCAGAATCACGCGCTCAACGCAGATGGCGTTCTTCTGGCCGGGTTGGGCGTGGGGGAAACCGGGCCCCTCGAATTTGATGCTCGCCCAAACCTCATAAACCTGGTTGGGATGCTCGGGATCAACGGCGTCGTCAAGGTCGAACTGAATGTTCCAACTCCCGCAGAAGTAAACATAACAGGAGGGGCCGATGGGGAACGCGCCCATTTTGTACCAGTGATAGCCGGGGCCGGACACGTCTTCGGCGTGAATAACCCCCGTGCCGGGAAAGCGCGCGCTGGTCTTGTCATAGAGCCCCCAGGGCATGGGCAGCGCGTAGCGTTCCATATCCCCGTCGGACAGATCGAGGCGGTTGGTCACGCCCGACTCAGCCTCTTTGTCGGGAACGCGCCTGGCCTCGTCCAGAAAGTTGCGCGACAGGTCTGCCGTGTAGTCGTAGAGGGCGGCGGGCGGCACGTCGTGGAATTGCGCGGGCAGGGGTGCCTTGACAAGGGGGACCAGCAACGGCTTCAACTCGGCCTCCATTTCGGCCAGCGCGCCGGCTTGCTCCCCGGGCGGGAGCCGGAATTCAATCTGCGTCCGCCAGGTGTCGCGGCAGCGCGCCGCCACCGCGTCGCGGTCCAGCGGGAAACTTGCCGGGTCGTTGCCGGCATGGTGCCACTGCGCGCCGAGGTCGCGGTAGAGCACCAGCGTGGCGCGGTCGAGCGGCAGCCGCGCATGGCGCACGCGCCGCAGCAACACCGCGTCGTCCTTGACCCGCGCTTCGGCCTGGTCGAAAAGATCCTGCGCGCCACGGATGAAATTCAGGTCCAGGTAGCGGTACTGGCGCGGCGATGCGCCCATGCTCAGCGTGCTTGGCTTGGCCTTGGCCGCCTTTTCAAGACTTTTCAGATAGGCGCCGACCTTCTTGCCCGCCGGGCCGTAGTATCCGTCCATGAAGATGCGCACTTGCTTCCCGTAGTTCTGGTACGGGTTCTCAAGCATCTTCATCATCATCCAGACCTTGAAGTCGCGCATATCGGCCAGGACGGGATATTCGTGCTCGGTGAACACTCCCTCCACATTGTGTTCGGCGTAGAACCGGTAGCTGACCGGGTAGGTGTGCGCCGAGGGCATGGGCAGGCCGTAATGGGGCGCGTAGGTGACGGCGTAGTTCCAGATGCGCAGGTTCTTCGTGATGGCCGCCCAGCTCAGCAGGTGCTCGCGGAAAGGTGTGTTCTCCGGGTCGGTGACGGGCTTGGTGAAGTTGCTGCCCGTGTCGCACAGCCGCAGGATCAGGTTGTCCCGCGGCCGCAGCGTCCTGGCCGGTTTCTGGGTCATCATGTACGCCAGCGAGTCAATGCACACGCCCGGATACTCGTCCTTGATCGCGTCGGCGATGTAATTGAGAAAATCGAGCAGCGGCCCGGATTCGGAGCCTTCCGCCTTGGCAATGGCCTGGCAGGCGTCGCACTGGCACATGCCCTCCCAGTCGTTTTGCGAGATGTCGAACACGGTGGGCGCGGGCTGGCCGCCGCGTTCCGCGTCGGCGCGGGCCTGGGCAATGTGGCCCTTCAATTTGTCAACAAACGCCGCCCGCAGTTCTGTGTTGGTCAGGCACAACTGGGACATGTTCTTCTGGCGTTTGCCCTTGATTAGCGAATACCACTCGGGATGATCGGCGAAATACTTTTCCGGCGGGAAGTAGTGGTTGAACGTGTGCACGTGGTAGGGCGGGCCGTAGCCCATCTCCCCGCCGTATTGCGCGCCGATGCCCGCGTCCCCGTCCCGATTGAGCCGGTTGTGCGCGGCGAAGCGGCCCTTGTCGCCGCCGAAGAGCATGAAAATGTCGCGGTAGCGGAACGTGGGTTTGCCCCGGCGGTGCAGATCGCCCACCGACAGGTTGCGGACGTTGGGCACTGCCTCCTCAAAGGGATTCCACCAGTGTACCCCCACCTCGTCTTCCAGAAAATGGTAGACGGCATACAGCGTTCCGCGTGGGCGTCCGCCAACCAGCACCAGGTCGCGGCAGTTGGCATGGATAACCCATTCTTCGGGGCCGAGGCTGTCCACATCGACGCCAAGGCGTTTTGCCGCCCTTGTGCCGCCCACGTGGATGTGGTGTTTGCCCCGTGTGGCGGACGCTTCGGCCACAACGGAAAACACCGCCCCGGTTGCCTGTTTCAGATACGCGGCCAGTTCCGTGGCCGCTGTCTGTTCAGGCGTGGTGGCATCATCCCGCAGGACAATCTCCGCATGGGGCGAACCGTTTATTGCGAGGGTGAGCGCCGTTGCGGGCGGAGCGCCCGCAAGAAGCGCCGACAGGATGAGAAATGCCGCATAACCGCGCATGGCCGACTCCTTTCCGCTTGGAAGCGGCCATTATGCGGCACCGGACGCGGCGCAGTCCAAAGGCCGAAGGCCCTGGGATTGAGGATCTTGGGATTGACGAATTGCAGTTCGACTGTTATGCTAGGGATGGATATGTTTCAACCTGAAAAAGGAGATGATCATATGCGCTGGACGATTGGGATTGCGGCGGTTGCGGTCATGGTTGCCCTCGGAGCGTATGCCCTGAGCGAAACGGATCTTGTGGGGCAGTGGACAACGGCGGGTGACAAGTCGCGGGTGGAGATTTACAAGGCGGCGGACGGCACCTTTGAGGGCAGGCTTGTCTGGCTGCAGGAGCCGGATTATCCTGCGGGCGACGCCGAGCCGGGAAAGGCCAAGCATGACCGCGAGAATCCGGACAAGTCCCTGCAGGGCCGACCGATTTTGGGGCTTGTGTTCTTGAAAGGTTTCAAGTTTGACGGCAAGAAGGAGTGGGGGGGCGGCACGGTCTACGATCCGGAATCGGGCAAGACCTACAAGGGCAAAATGTGGCTGGAGAACGACAACACCCTCGGCCTGCGCGGGTTCATCGGCATATCGCTGCTCGGCCGCACCGAAAAGTGGACGCGCTACGTGGAGCCCAAGAAGTGAGGGTCTTGGGTCTTGGGTCTGGAAGAACTGTGGTGACGGTCGAAACTCGGCCAATTACGGTTCATGTGTCGCCTGCTTTGGGTGCTTGGCTCTTGTTGGTCTTTTCTTGCAGGGAACGGATCATGCCCGACAACATTTTGCCCACTTCCTGGGTCATATTCCACACGGCGGCAGCCAATTCTCGCTCCACAAAACCAAGGCGCACCGCGAGGGTAATGTGAGTTTCCAGTTCGGCCAGAGAGCCGCTCGCAATGCTGAGGTGATGGATATAGTCGCCGCGATGAAGACGCCCGTAGCCTTCAGCAATGTTTGCCGGCACGGACACCGCCGCCCGCTGCATTTGGTTCGTCAGGCCATACCGTTCTTGGGCAGGGAAGTCGGAAGTCAATTCATATACCGCCACCACCATATCCATCGCCTTTTTCCAAACATCAAGCTCTCGGTAGCTTTTCAAGCCCCGTCTCCAGCCTCAGTTGACATGGCATGCGCAAACGGATGTCTCTGTCTGCTGTCGTCCCCACTAGACCCCAGACCCCAGACCCAAGACCCTGCCTGACTGGTTGTGCCGGATAAACGCCTCCGCGTACGGCACGCCGGCCTCCTGGCCCCGGAACCGGTTCATCTCGTCGTGCAGCACGTAGAACCCCTTCTCCGCATTCTGGCTGGGGTGGGCATAGCATGCCTGTCGCTTCCGGTCCTCGGTGGCGGTGATGTCCATATAGTGCGTCGGCCCAAAATGCTGTGTTTGCATGCCCGACTCCGTCTCGTAGTAGAAGAGTTCGAATTTCTTCTTCGCGTGCAGCCATGCGTCGTACATGAGCAGGGACATGATGCGATGGTCCCGGTGCCCGTCGATCGGCCAATGGGTGATGAGAATGTCTGGCATCTCCTCCTTGATCACCTTCCATGCCTCATCATAACGGTCCGCGTTGAGTTCGGTGGATCCGTCGATCTGTGTGAGAAACACGGGCCGAGCGTGCAGAATCTTGCAGGCCGCCTCCGCCTCGGCGGTGCGAATCTTTGCAGCCTCCTCGTGGCTCTTGCCGTGGATGCCCGCCTCGCCGCGCGTGAGGTACAGGGACACCACCTCGTGACCCGCGTCTGCATAGAGGGCCATCGTGCCGCCCGAGGAGCTTTCCGGGTCGTCCGGATGTGCTCCGGCCACGATGATCTTCAGCCGCTTCTTGTCTTCGGCCTTGGCCGTGGTGGGCAGCATGCCTGCCGCGGCCAGCACGGCCGCGCCCTTAAACGCATCCCTTCGGGTCATCTTGGACATGAACAGTCTCCTTGTTTCATTTCTGTGCGGGGGGCGTGCCCCAAGCCTCGACTTCCAGCAGCCGCGCAACGTTGTCGGCCGTCGCCCCGCACCGCACGAGCAGGCGGAAGTTCTTCACCGTGACCGGCTTGTCGAGCATGTGGACGCGCGTTTTCATCGCGCGGCCCTGATCCTCTTCCGCCACAGTGTCCCACGATTTGGCCTTCTTGTTCCACATCTGGATGTCGTAGTCGCGCACACCCCATTTGTCGGCCTTTTCGGCCGTTGTTTCGGACTGGTAGGTGATGACGACAAAGCGTGACACAGGGTGGGGTTCGGGAAACTCTATCTCAATCCACTGCGGCAGGGGTTCATTCTGTTTGCTGGCCCAGCCGCCGTTCTTACCCCAGAGGGAGTCGTCA
Organism: Candidatus Hydrogenedentota bacterium; assembly: GCA_903922535.1. Next base: position 8,679 of record CAIXUF010000449.1, on the reverse strand, counting down.
CGCACGCCGTCAATGACGCCCGCCGGTCCAAAGTCAAAGTCCTGGCACTCATACTGCGAGGAGGCGGACACCTTCGCTCCGCCGGAGGCAAGCGCCCAGTTCTTCTCGCCGGGTGCCGGGTTGGGGACCGGATCGCTGGGTTGCAGCGTGTCGGGGCCTTTGGCCAGCAGTTCCACCGGGTCTTTCGTGAGGTAACGGACCCGTTCCTTCATTGCCAGGCGCGCACGGAACAGGCCGAGAATCTTGTCCCGCTCCTGGGACTTCCAGTCCGCCACACCCCGGTCATCCCCCCAGCCGTGTGAAATGGCCACCGGCACGGCAAAGTTTTCCACGCCCCACTTGGTGTTTCCGAAACCGGAGAAAGGCTTCCAGTTGCAGCTCCACAGCACATTGCGCCAGTTGGGGAACAGCCCGAAAGACCACACGGCAGCGTGGCACCAGGAATCCTGCCAGGTGCCGTGGGCCACCATCGCGTAGCCGGGCATCGCGCCCAGACCGGACACCCCGATATCATCCGAAGAGAGGAACACCTTCTCGGGATCGGCGGCGCGCACCTGCTGCGCCAGCGTTTTGACCAGCCGCATCATCGCGCGGTCACAGTAGGCCGGCGCGGGTGCCAGCGTGGTGGTTCCGGTCTTGATGTAGAACGTTTCATCCCACACAAACCCGTCCACATCGGGGCCGTAGGATTCAATCAACGCGGCCAGGTAGTCCTGGTGCCACTGCGCCACCGCCGGGTTCGCCGGGTTTCGGGCGTAGGTCTTGTCCCAGGTGTCCGGACCCTGCCATCCGGTGATCTTGTTTCCGTCGGCAAGGGTCAAATCCCATTCCGGCCGGTAGCCCGGCGTGCCGCTGTCCTGCAGCAGGCCGTCGCCAAAATACATCAGCACACGGAAGCCCTGCTCCCGCGCCAGCCGCAGCTTGCGCCGCACCTCCTCCTTCGTCATCGGCACCTTGCGCGTCCGCGCCATGGCCGTCCAGGTGTCCTGCATCCGTTTCGCGTTCGCGTCATAGCAGTAGGTGCCGATGGCGTCATACCAGCCGTGGAAGCACAGCGCGACGCGTTTGCGCTCTTCAGGCGTGAGCAGTTTGGCCAGGTTCGCGACATCCTTCGCCCAGCCCTTGCCGTTCTCGCTCAGGTAGTCGTAGTCCACCATGGCGATGTCATGTAGCCAGTTTGGCCCCGGAGGCACATCGGGCAGCGCGTTCAAGAAGAACTGGTCGACGGCTGTTTCGAAAAGCGGGCGGCTGGATGCTTTCTTGGGCACCCACAGGCAGGTGCTGCGCCGCTCGGGGCGCTCCAGCGGGATGCTGCCGCTCCCGTAGCGGTAATGCACCGAAAGCTCGGACACACCCGAAATGCCCCGGTACCGGAACAGGCTGCTGAAATACGGGTCCATCGCGATCACGGCGTCGCTCGCGTCCGCGCCCGCGCCCGGCAGCGCCAGCAGGGGCAGGGCCAGTTCCATGCCGTCCGCCCCGGTCATGGCATTGCCCAGACGGTACTCCAATTGGACCGCGTCGTCGGCTGGCGCGATCTCCCGCGCCCAGCCGTCTTTCAGCGGGGCGACGGCCCTGGCGGCCATGCCCGCGGGGAACGTGTAGAAACGGCGGATTTCCAAATCCTCGCCAAGGGCGGCCTCGGCGGAAATCTCAAAGACATCCGTTAGCAGCCACGCGTCGTCCTTTTCCACAAGGTCAACATCCTGGACGATGTGCATCTGCGCGCCGTTGGGCGCCTTCGGGGCATAGGTGACGCGCAGGCAGGTGGGGGAGGGGGCCTCCATGTTCGTGACGACCAGCACCTGAGGCGCGCCGTCCTTGCCGAACCGGGCGACCGGCCCGGAAAACTGCGGCACGAAGTCCAGAACGACCGAGAAATCCGGCATATGCGCGACAATGCCCGCATTTGTCCAACCAAGCCGGATCCCCTGGTCGGTCTGGCCGTGGGACGGCGGAGCCGTGGCAAGGAAGAACGGCAGCAGCAAAAGGATAAGTCGCGCGCGCGAAGGGCTCATGGCGTCACCCCGTGGATTGTGCGGCCCGAAAAACAACAACTGCATTGTGCCAATCCCGACGCTTCGGTGCAAGGAGGTTCCTGGTTGACGGATTCTCGTGATGACGGGCGGCGCATTGCGCCCTTGACGCCCGGCAGGACCGGTGCTATTCTCCGGGTCGTGTCAAAGCCTGCGCAAAAGGAGAATGCTCCATGCAAACGCTGAACCGACGTGATTTCCTGGCCGCCTTGGGCTCCGTGTCTCTCGGTATGGCCACGGCTTCCCACGCGCAGCCGGCCCCGCCGGAGAAGTCCAGACCCAACTTCCTGTTCGTCCTGATTGACGACATGGGCTGGATGGACGTGGGCTGCAACGGCAGCACCCTCTATGAGACGCCGAACATCGACCGGCTGGCGGCGCAGGGAATGCGCTTCACCAACGCCTACGCCGCATGTCCGGTCTGCTCGCCCACCCGCGCCAGCATCCTCACGGGCAAGTATCCCGCGCGGCTGCATCTCACCGACTGGATTCCCGGACAGAAGATGCCCTATGAAAAACTGGTCCTGCCGGATTTCAGACAGGAATTGCCGCTGGAGGAGGTGACCATCGCCGAGGCGCTCAAGACCGTCGGCTATGCAACCGCCTCGATTGGCAAATGGCATCTGGGCGGCCCGCCCTATTATCCCGAACACCAGGGCTTCGACCTGAACTTCGCGGGCACCGACACCGGCCAACCTGCCAGCTATTTCTATCCATATAAGTCGCCCGACCTGCCCAAGGTGAAGGACAGCGAATACATCACGGACCGGCTGACCGATGAGGCGCTGAAATACATCGACGCCAACAGGGACCGTCCGTTCTTCCTGTACCTGCCCCACTACGCGGTGCACAAGCCGCTCCAGGGCAAGGAGGAGGACATCGACCATTTCGAGAAAAAGGGACGGCCCCGCGATGGGCAGAACAGCGCGGTCTACGCGGCCATGATCAAGAGCGTGGATGAAAGCGTTGGCCGCGTCATGGCGCGGCTCGACGAGTTGGGGATTGCGGACAACACGGTGGTCATTTTCATGTCAGACAACGGCGGGCTGGCCACGGTAACGTCCAACGCGCCGCTACGCGCGGGCAAGGGCACGCTCTACGAGGGTGGCGTCCGGGAGCCCATGATTGTCCGCTGGCCGGGCGTGGTGAAGCCGGGCTCCGTCTGCGACGCACCGGTGATCAGCGTGGACTTTTTCCCCACGATCCTGGCCATGGCGGGCGCGCCGATGACCGTGGAAAACATCGACGGCGTTGACCTGCTGCCCCTGCTGCGCGGCGGCGCCGCGCCCGTGCGCGACGCGCTCTACTGGCACTACCCCCATTACCACGCAGGCGGCGCAACGCCCGGCGGTGCCATCCGCGATGGCGACTACAAGCTCATCGACTACTACGGCGAGGAACGCTTTGAACTCTACGACCTCGGGGCGGACCTGGGCGAAAAGAACGACCTTGCGGCGAAGATGCCCGAAAAGGCCCGCGAACTGCGAACAAAGCTGCACGACTGGCTGAGAAGAGTGAACGCGCAAATGCCCACACCCAACCCGAACTTCGACCCCAAGAAGCGCGAGAAGACAGGATAGGAAGGGGTGCGTGCGGGGCCTGTGCTCCAGTCCATCTCGTCCATAGTGTCCATTTCGTCCATGCCGTCCATGGACGACCGATCTGCCTGAGGAAGAACCAGAACCCAGCTTGAACACGCACATGCGCCTGGGTACAATACTGACCAGTCAGTTTTACACGGGAGCCCGGTCATGGAAAGCGCGGACAAACGGCAGGTGATCATGCAGACAGCCGAAAAGCTGTTCAAGAGCCGCCGCATCCATGAGATTACCCTGGACGAGGTGGCGCAGAAGGCGCACGTGGGGAAGGGGACCATCTACCTGTACTTCGAAAACAAGGACGACCTCTTCTTTCAGGTGGCCACCTCCGGGTTTGACGAACTGTGCGAATTGATTCGGGCGCAGGTTTCGGTGGAGGACCGGTTTGAAGACCAGCTTCTTCAAATGTGCCGGGCCATGAGCGCCTTCTTCGGGAAACGGCGCGAAATGTTCCAGATGATGATGGCCGAGGACGCGCGAATGAGCGGCTGCCAGCGCTCGCTGCGCGAGCGCTGGATCATGCGCCGCAAGAAACTCCGGGAAGCGGTGGTGCTGGTGATTGCGCGCGGTGTGGCGGAAGGCCGCATTCGGACGGACATCCCCGTCGAGACCCTGGCCACGCTGCTGATGGGCCTCATGCGCACCCGGGCGCATGAACTGGACAAGCAGCCCGAGGGGGAGCCGCTGGTCATCGACATCTCCCTAATCATCGACTTCTTCATGAACGGCGCTGGCTGCGGAAAAAGGGCGTGACCCAACGGACGGCTGTTTCGGCGCCGTGCCTGGTGAAGACGCATTAACATGGACAGACAGGACACACAGGATATGGGCACCCGCAAACGGCGAATTCTGCGCTGGGCCGTGGCGGCGCTTCTGCTTGTGGGATGCGCCACTGAGGCGCCCAAATGGACGCCCGAAACGGTTGCCCCGCCGTCCACCCCGTCGCCGGAGCTGCGGGCAGGCGCCCCGATTCAGAATTCGACGGAGCCGGTGAAGCTTCCAGAGCCCGCACAGGCGGCAGAACCCCTTGCCATCAACCGCGACACCGCCATCCTGACGGCCGTGCTGAACAATCGCGCCGCCGAAGTGGCGCGCTTCGGACCGAAAATTGGCGGCACGCTCGAACCCGAAGCGCGGGCGGCTTTCGATCCCACCCTCTTCGGCAGTCTCACCTACGGCCACGACGAGCGCAACATGACGTCCGTCGGCGGCAGTTTCAGCAGCACGACGGGAACCGGCGGAAGCGGCGGCACAACGGACCCCGTCCAGCAAACCATCGCAATCGTCACGCAGATCAGAAACATTGTCGCAGCTGTGGAGGGAACGCCGCAGACGGCGGTGAAAGCGGACTCGGCGGTGGGCACCGTGGGCGTGAACGAGCACCTGCCGACGGGGGCCGACCTTTCCCTGTCCGGAAGCACGGGCACGGCGGACACAAACGTCACCACCGGCGAAACGGTGCACGGCTGGACCGCCAGCGTGGCGCAGCCCCTGATGCGCGGCGCGGGCACGGGGGTCAACCTGGTGGCGTTGCGCCAGGCGCGCAACAAGGCCGCGCAGAGCGAGCATGCCTTCCGGCAGAACATGCTGGGGCTGGTGGAGCAGGCAGAAGCAGGCTACTGGAATCTCGCCCTCGCGCAGAAGCTGCTCGATATCAGGCAGTTCGGCCTGAAACTCGCGGAGGAGCAACTGAAGCGGACGGAGGAGCTTTTCGCGGCCGAGAAGATCATCCAGGGCGACGTGATGGCCGCGCGCGCGGAACGGGCAAGCCGGATGGCCGACCTGGTCGACGCGCAGGCCAACCTGCGCAATCAGGAACTGGCCATGGTGCAACTGCTCAACCCGTCGGCTACCAGCCAGTGGAACCTCAGCTTCACCGCCACCGATCCCATCGACATAGATCAGAGGCCGCTCGATGCCGACACCAGCGAAAAGCTCGCCCTGCAGTATCGGCCCGAACTGGCCCAGGCGCGGCTGGACCAGGCCAATGCGGGATTGGATGTGCAGCGCGCGCGAAACGGGGTGCTGCCGCGTCTCGACCTGGTGGGCTCCTACGGATCAGGAAACTCGAACAACCTGAGTTCGCTAACCACGGCGGCCACGACGGGCAACAGCCTGACGGACTCGAACAGCCTGCGGGTGGGGGTGCAGTTTGAGCAGCCCATCATGAACCGCGCCGAGAAAGCGCGGCTGACCCGCGCCCGGCTCAGCGAGCAGCAGATCGGATGGTCCGTCAGCGCCCTCGAACAGAGCCTCGCACGCGGGGTGCGGCAGGCCGTCGTGACCGCCGACGGGCTGTGGCAGCGCATTCAGGCGACCCGCGAGGCCGTGGAGGCGCGCACCGAGCAGTTGCGTGTCGCGCAGGGCCGTTTCGAGGCGGGCAAGACCACCAATCTTGACCTGCTGATTGTGCAGCGAGATTTCATCCAGTCCGAGGTGGACGAGGCGACCGCGCGCATACGCTATATCCAGGCGCTCAGCGCGCTCCATGCGTCGGAGGGGACCCTTCTCGAACGGCGCGGCATTTCGCTGGAACTGGCAAAGCAGGAAGCAAAGGACCGCGGCAATGGCCAATAGCAGGAACCGACCGTCGGGAGACGCCCGCATGAAAAGACACACCCTCCTTGGGCAGGCCGTTCTTGCCGCGCTGTGCGCCGCGCTGCTCCTGTTGCCGGCCGCCTGCAAACCGGGCGGCGCGCCCGCCGGCGCACTGGCGCAGGGGGGCGGACCCAAAGGCCCCGCGCCCGTCAAGATCGGCGAGGTCATCCAGCAGACCATGCCGGTGCAACTGGCGGCCGTGGGCACCGTCGAGCCGATTGAGACGGTGCAGATCAAGGCACAGGTGTCCGGACAGGTGATGGAGGTGCGATTCAAAGAGGGCGATTTGGTGCAGAAAGATCAGGTCCTCTTTGTCATCGACCGGCGGCCCTACGAGGTGGCGCTGAAACAGGCCGAGGCCAACCTGTCAAAGGCACAGGCGCAGCTCGAACAGGCCAAGGCCATGACCTTGAAGGACAAGGCCCAGGCCGAACGTCTAAAGGCAACCTTTGCCCGCGACCAGGGGCTCGCCGACAAGGGCATGTTGTCCAAGGAGGAGTATGACCGTTCCCGCGCCGACTTTCAGGCCGGCGAGGCGGCCGTGGCCGCCGACGAGGCTAACACCGGGGCGGGCGTTGAGGGTATAGCGGCGGCAAAGACCGCCATCGATCAGGCCAAATTGCAGCTCGAATACTGCACCATCACCGCGCCCCTGACGGGACGGACGGGTGAGGTGGCGGCCAAGGCGGGAAACCTGGTCCGGACGGCGGACGCGGCACCGATGGTCACCATCAATCAGATCACGCCCATTCGCGTGACATTCTCCATCCCCGAACGGCAGCTTTCCGTCTTGAAGCAGCACATGACCGAGGGGGACATTGGTGTGGACGCCCTTATTGGGGGGGACACGGCTCCCTGCAGGGGCGCCCTTTCCTTCGTGGACAACACGGTGGACGCCAGCACAGGCACAATCAATCTCAAGGCGACCTTTGAAAACGCCGACAGCCGGCTGTGGCCGGGCCAGTTTGTGCGGGTGCTCATAAACATGGCCGTGCAGGCCGACGCGATTGTCGCCCCCACCAAGGCCGTCCAGATGGGCCAGAAGGGCTCCTATGTCTACGTCATCACGGCGGACATGAAGGCGGAAATGCGCCCGGTGAAAACGGGCGACGCGCTGAAGGACATGACCGTGATCGTCGAGGGACTTAAGCCCGGGGAAAAAGTGGCGACCGACGGACAGTTCATGCTCGCGCCCGGCGTTGACGTGAAGGAGTCAGAGGCGCCGGCAAACGGCGCCCCGGCCAACGGAACACCCGCAAAATGAACATCTCCTCCCTGTTCATACGCCGGCCCGTCATGACCACGCTCCTGGTGCTGGCGCTGCTGCTGGCGGGGGTGCAGGGCTACCGCTCACTGCCGGTCAGCGACCTGCCCAACGTGGACTTTCCCACGATCACCGTCACCGCATCGCTGCCCGGTGCCAGTCCCGAGACGATGGCCTCGGCGGTGGCCACGCCGCTGGAGCGCGTCTTCTCGACGATCCAGGGCGTGGACTCGATGAACTCCACCAGTGTCTACGGGTCCACGCAGATTACGCTCCAGTTTGCGCTGGAGCGCGACATCGACGCGGCGGCGCAGGATGTGCAGTCCATGATCATGCAGGCGAACAAGGACATGCCCAAGGACATGACCAGTCCGCCGTCCTACCGCAAGGCAAACCCGGCCGACTCGCCCATCCTGTACCTCGCGCTCAAGTCGCCCATCCTGCCGCTCTCCGATGTGGACGAGTACGCCGAGACCATGCTGGCCCAGCAAATCTCCATGGTCAGCGGTGTGGCCCAGGTGCAGGTGTTCGGCTCGCAGAAATACGCCGTGCGCGTCCAGCTTGACCCCCAGGAGATGGCCACCCGCAAGGTGGGCATCGACGAGGTCTCGGCTGCCGTGCAGAACGCCAACGTCAACCTCCCCGCGGGCGATTTGCAGGGCGCGAACAACGCGTTCACTGTGCAGGCCGAGGGCCAGATTCTCCGCGCCGACGGCTACGGCCCGCTCATTGTCTCCTATCGAAACGGCGCGCCGGTGCGCCTGAACGACCTCGGCAAGGTGTTCGACAGTGTCGAAAACGACAAGGTGGCCAGTTGGTTCCGCGACACCCGCGCGATTGTGCTCGCCGTCCAGCGCCAGCCGGGCACGAACACGATCGAGGTGGTCGAGGGGGTGAAGAGGCTCCTGCCGGCCTTCCAGGCGCAGTTGCCGAAATCGGTGGAAATGCAGGTTCTGTTTGACCGCTCGCAGTCCATTCGCGAGTCGGTCAACGATGTGAAGTTCACCCTCATGCTGACCACCGGGCTCGTGGTCCTGGTCATATTCCTCTTCCTGAGAAACGTGCGCGCGACGGTGATTCCCGCACTGGCCCTCATCTCGTCCATCGTGGGCACCTTCGCGGCGATGTACGCCTTCGGCTTCAACATCGACAACCTGTCCCTCATGGCGCTGACCCTGGCCAC
>CAIXUF010000448.1 GCA_903922535.1 Candidatus Hydrogenedentota bacterium | reverse complement strand
TTTGAACCCGTCCCGGCGAACTCGTGGGCTCTGGTCGCCGTATAGGAGGCGTTCACCGAAAATCTATGGCTCATCGCCTTGGAGGCGGAGAATTCCATGGTTCCGTAGTGGTCCCCGGCGCTGGTTCGGTTGACGTACATCGTCGTCTTGTAGGTGGCGGCAGTATATTGCGGCGCGATGTCCCAGATCGTAATCGGTGTGCCGCCCGCTTTGCAAACGGTTGTACCGGCCTGCAGGCAGGGCGCGGTAGTCCCGCCGTAGTCAAACACGGTACGCGCAACGCTCCACGCGCTGTAAGGCAGGGCAGACGGTATCTGGAGCCATGCCATCACGTTCCAGAGGTACGTATACCCGGCGCGCACCCTGTAGCCTCCGGAAAGCACCTTCTCGATGGAATACTGGGTCTCATAGGTATATTGCTGCTTCAGATCCGGATTGACCACCGCATTCGGCTGCTTCCCCGAGACACCGTTGCTGAAGGCCGATGCCCCTCTCCATGCCCCGCCGTTCGGATCCAGGTTCACCGACCCGGGAACATAGCCGCATCCGCCATTCTTCATGCCTTTTTCCGCCACCGCTTCCGTACACGTGGTGTTGGCCGTGGTCCACGTCCAGTTGTTGCTCCAAAACGAATTTGGATCGAACGGCATACCGAAATCCGTCCCGGGGAACCAGTTGTACCGCCCGAAACTGGCCTTCAAAACCGTCGTGCTCTTACCGCCGCTCAGGTCATAGATCGCGGCGAATCGTGGCGCCAGGTTTGTCCAGGCTCCGGTATCGACATAAGGAAAGTGCTGCGCCCCGCCGACCCAGATGTTCGAACCCGCGGCCGACTGAACCCACGGCTGCCCGAATTGCCCCGCCGGCTTGTCCTGGGCCGGAACGAAGGTAGTGTGATTGTCGAAGCGCAGGCCGTAATTGATCGTCAGGCGCCTGGTGATGTGCCAGGTATCCAGTATGTACCCCCCGCTCTCGTTGGCCCGCTGCAGGTCGCCTTTCACCGGGGAGTTCCAGGTCTGTATCTGGACGGGCGTTCCCGCCACGCCGCCCACGGTTTGGAATATGAGGATCACATTCCCTTGCGGGCACAACGGACGTCCGCTGTACGAATAGTCCTGGCAGCTCGGGTAGTCGCTGGACGTGGACCAGTAATGGAAATTACCTCCGAGCTTGAACTCGTGGGTCCCCACGGTGTACTTGAACTGTGCCGTGGTGACGTGGTTGCGGTAGTAGCGCTGGTCAAAGTCCATCGCAGGGCCGTCTTTCCAGCTCGTGGTGCTGTCCGAAAGCGACGGAATCTGCTGCGGGTTGCCATAGATGCTCGGTCCCGCATAGGTGGAATCCATGGGGAGCACCGGCTGATGGAGGAAGTACATCTGGTAGCCGTGCAACACATTGAAACTCAGGCGGGGCGTCGGCGTGCCCTGTAGCTCCACCTTCCAGTCGACGAGGGGCTTTTTGTAAATTGAGGTGTACAGCCGCGACGCCGTGCTGCTGCCGCCGTAGTCCACAAACATCTGCGCCTGGTGGGCCCACATACCGACCAACCGGTAGTTCTTGTTGAGCAGCAACGTGGCCTTGCCATAGGGCCACTGACCCTGCCGCGAGTAGAGCGTATAGGGTGCGCCTGTCGCCGGATCCTTGTAGCCGATCACATTCCGGTGCACGTTGTTGAGGTGCGCGCCCCCGAAAACCCACAGCTTGTGCTTCTTGAAATAGCCGCCGGCCTGAGCGTAGAGGTTTTGCGTGTCCAAATACTTGTTGGTCTGCGTAATGCCTTGCGAGTGCATGAGGGGGCTGATGTTGTTGCCCTCGAGTTGTTGGGTTTGGAAGCCCGCCACCAAATGCCTCGGCATGGGCATCAGCGGTGCTCTTCAGGAATTTTGTGATTTTGACACCTGAGCCGTTGAACACACACTCATTCAACTCAGGAAGAGTGAATGATGGACTGATGAGGGAAAGAAGCTG
>CAIXUF010000447.1 GCA_903922535.1 Candidatus Hydrogenedentota bacterium | reverse complement strand
GGCGGTTCGCCAGCCGTCTTTTTCCCCCTCCGTGCGTGCGACTTGGATTCACACGGGGAGAATTGGCACACTATGGCCCATTCAATCCACGCGCGTTGCGTGAGGAAAGCGTGTCTTCCCGATGAAGTTGATACACACCGCGGACATTCATCTTGACTCTTGCTTTGCCGGCGCCGGCATGCCGCCGGGGTTTGGTGCCAGGCGCCGCCATCAACTGCGCGAGACCTTCGCGGCGGTATTGCGCCACGCCTGGTCCTGCGGCGCCGATGCGGTGCTGATCGCGGGCGACCTTTTCGAGCAGGACCGCGTCAGCCGTGACACTCTGGCGTTCTTGCGGGACCAGTTCGGGCGGCTTGCGCCGCTGCCAATCCTTGTTGTGCCGGGCAACCGCGATCCCTACACGGAAGACTCGCCCTGGTTTGTCGAGGAGTGGCCCGCCAACGTCCACATCTTCAACCAGCCGGAGTGGACCGCATGGGAATGCCCCGGCGCGCCGCTGACCGTGCACGGTTTTGCCTTCACCGGCGCGGACATGCCGGGCGACGTGTTTGGGCGGTTGCGCGTGCCGCGCGACGGCCGCGTGCATGTGGCGCTGGCACATGGCACGGAGCGGTCCTGCCTGGGTCCGGATGACAAGCCGCGCGCCCCCTTCGACCTGTCTGCGGTGGCGCAGCCGGGCCTGCACTATCTGGCCCTGGGCCACATTCACCGCATGATCGCGGTGCGGCAGGATCAGGGATTCCAGGCATGGTATCCCGGCCCGCCGGAGGGCCGCGACTTTGACGAGCCGGGACCGATGCACCTGCTGGAGGTGGAGATTGTCCCGCCTGAGACCAACATGTCCGCAACGGTCCTTGTCGCCCCGCGGCAGTTGTCCAAACTGGTCTATTCCACGGTCGAAATCGACTGCTCCGCGCTGATCGACGCCGATGCCCTGACTGTGGCGATTGTGGAACATCTTGCCCAGCCCGATGCGGCCGTGATTGCCCGGGTGGTGCTGACCGGCATGGCACCGTCGGATTTGCGCGGGGGCATTCCGGACCTTGCGCAGTCCCTGGAAGGGCGTTTCGAGGCGATCCGCATTGACGACCAGACCCTGCCGGACGACGATTTCGCGGCCATCGGCCGCGAGGACACGGCGCTGGGCGAATTCGTGCGCAACCTGACCGAAGAGCGCGACGCGGCGGTGGACCCGGCGCGGCGGGCCGTGCTTGACCGGGCGCGCGAGGTGGGCCTGGCCGCGTTTCTGGGCCGTGATCCGCAGGTGCGCGGCATGGAGGCGCCGCTTCCATGAGACTGTGCGAAGTGTTCATTGACGGCTACGGCCGCCTCTCCGAATGCAGCCTGAATTTTGAACCGGGCTTGCAGGTGGTGATTGGCCCGAACGAGCGCGGCAAGTCCACGGTCCGCTGCTTTGTCACCGACATGCTCTACGGCCAGAAACGCGACGGGGCGCAGGCCCAGTACGAGGAGAGCAACGCGCTGCGCCTGCCCTGGACCCGGCCGGAATGCTACGGCGGCCGGCTGCTGTATGAACTCGACAACGGCGGGCGCATTGAGGTGCGCCGCACCTTCCACCGCGGCCGCGAGCAGGTGCGGGTGGCGGACGTGCTGCAGGAGCGCGACATCACCGCGTCGTTTCCCGTGCTTACCAACCGCGAGATCGACTTTGCGCGCGCGCATCTCGGCCTGGGAAAGGCCGTGTTCGTGAACGCGGCCACCATCGGCCACCTGAGCCTGGACGGGTTGGGTGACCAGGATGCGCTCGATGAAATCCGCGACCGGCTGCTGGCCATCGCGGACTCCGGCGCGGGTGGCCGCTCGGCCGACGCCGCGCTGCGCGCGCTGTCGGCGCGCATAGATGCCATCGGCCGCTCCGACGCCCGCAACCGGCCACTGCCCGCCGCGCAGGCACGGCTGGCGGCGCTCAACGAGGAGCATGTCCGCGCGGCGGCGGCCCGCCGCGAACTGGCGGATCTGGCGTGCCGCAGGGGCGCGCTCAAGCGGCGCGCCGCCGACGTGGG
>CAIXUF010000446.1 GCA_903922535.1 Candidatus Hydrogenedentota bacterium | reverse complement strand
GGAGCAGCGTGGTCATCACCGCCACATGGGGATCGCGCAGCATCTCGATCAAGTGCGCCCCGGTCTTTGCCTGCTGAGGTTCCTTGCCGCATTGGTGGAAGGTTTTCCAAATCTGTTCGTCGAGGTCGATGCGGTCGGTGACGATGGCCACACGGGCGTTAGGGATGCTGTCATCCAATGCCAGAGCCTTGCCTAACAATACCATGGCCAGCGACTTCCCGGAACCCTGGGTCTGCCAGATCACGCCACCTTTGCGCCGACCCTGCGGATCGCGTTGGTGGACGCGCTCGAGCGTGCTGCGGATGGCGAAGTATTGCTGATAGCGGGCGATCTTCTTCACCGCTCCGCCTTCGTCGTAAAGAATGAATTGCCGTGACAGATCGATCAGTCGCTCGGGCCGGCACAGCGACCAGAGGAGGAAATCCTGTCCCGTCGGCTCACGGTCGAGCATGGCCTGCTCCTCGATCTCATTCCGGGCGAAGGCGAAGAGACCTTTGAATAGCTTCGCATGGTCCTCCGGACGCACCGGACTGTTGACGGCGGCGCGCACCTGGCCGGCCACATCGTGCATCTCCTTCCACTTCGACCAAAATTTCAGCGGTGTTCCTGTCGTGGCGAAGCTGCCGTCGTTTTTGTTGAGCGCCAGCACGAGCTGCGGATAGAGAAACAGATGCGGGATTTCATCCTCCTGCCAATTCCGGAGGTTCTGATGGATCGCCTGAACCAGCGAGCCTTTGCCCTCCGGGCGTTTGCACTCCATCACGATAAAGGGAATTCCGTTGATGAAACACACAATGTCCGGCCGACGCGTCTCGTGACTGCCGGTGCGTTCCACCTCGAATTCGGCGGTCACATGAAACACATTGTTCCGCGGGTTCTGCCAGTCGATGTAACGCAACGTAAAACCCTTCGTCTCGCCGTCAATCGTCTGGTCGAGACTTTTCCCCAGGGTCAGCAAATCATAGACCTTCTCACTGGTGCGGACCAGGCCCTCGAAGGGCACGTCCCTCAGCACCTCGATGGCCTTGGCGATGTTCTCATCCGCAAACGCCAGCTCGCGCCCTTTGAAATTGATCTTGTTGAGCCGCCGGAGTTGCTGCGCCAGGATGCCTTCCAACAATACCTTGCCGAATTTGCCCTTGCGCTCCACCGCCGCTTCTTCCGGGCTCAGATACGCATAGCCAAGCTGCTGCAGCAGCCGCAACGCGGGGATCTGGCTGATCGGGGCTTCTTGGAATGAGGGGTTCATGGAGAAATGGCGGTGATCATTCCGTATCGGGTTGTTGGGGATGTGCGGGCCATCCCATGGCGGGGCGTTGGGGACGCGCGGGATATCCCATGGCGGGGCGTTGGGGACGCGCGGGATATCCCATGGCGGAGCGTTGGGGACGTGCGGGATATCCCATGGCGGAGCGTTGGGGACGTGCGGGCACCAGGGCATCGGCCACATACGCGGTCCATTGGAAATTCATGGTCGGGCCAACCGCATGGCCTCAGCCCTTCGCTAGAATCTTCCGGCCCGTTGGGCCGGGTGCGGTTGGCGCCCCCAACGGGGGCGGAGATCATAGACCAGGGCTGAGGGAGCCATCGGCGACCGATGCCCCGGGATATGCGCATCCCAATATTTCCCGTGCCCTGAAGGGGCACGAGAACACACCGCGACCACCCATGATGCCGCTCAATCCCAGACATACTTCTCATCATATTCGATTTCGTATTTCTTGAGAAACGCCCTGAATTCATCCTGGAACGTCTTTACCCGATGATGCTCCGCCTGATTACGAATATACTTCCGCACATCGTCCACCGCCGATTGGCTCACGGAAAACGCTCCATATCCTGCCTGCCAATGAAATCCCGCATATTGTGGCGCTCTGGCCCGCAACCATTCCGTCGCGCTCTTCTTCAGTCCGCCTACGACTTCACTCAAATTAACGGTGCGGCCTAGCAGAAAG
>CAIXUF010000445.1 GCA_903922535.1 Candidatus Hydrogenedentota bacterium | reverse complement strand
CGGCCGAATTCATGCAGGCTAAGTTTTTCTTTCAGTCCACGGGCACGAAGTTCGTAGGGATCCAGTTCTGTCAGGGCGCGGCGCTCAGTGTCGTTCTTAGGCATCAAGCCGAACAGAACAAGGGCTTCAATGAGCCGGTTCCTGCGCTGGACAAACCGGTCCCGATTGCGCCGCATGCCCCGGGCTTTGCGGCGGGTTACGGCATTTGAGCTTCCGTCTTTCGGATTGCGCCCGTCCGAAAACACGCGCACCCCCATGTCCATGATGGAAACAGGTGTCTCGCGGTCTTGTCCCTTTTCGAGCGCGAGGGCGCACCAGCCAATCGAATTCGTTCCAATGTCCAAAGACAGCCGATAGTTCCGCATGGCCGTTCTCCCCGTACTTCTTGGGTCTCGCTGATTACCCCGTTGACTCAAGTAGAAAACATATCCGAAACACGAAATGCGATTGCTTGACATTTCATAATACAAGTTTTACAATACAGATGCAAAATGGGGTTGGTCAACCGTTAACAAGGATCAATCCACCAAATGTGGCAGGCTGGGCAACTGGTCTGCCTTTTTTGTTTTCCGCCGTCTTGGGATGCCCGCAGTGCGAGGATCGCATCATCCCCTATAAGACTTGGGACAGCGTTGCGCTCCATTTTGCTTTGCGAAACTTCGCACACCCAATTGCCGTCAGGCCATGAGCGCCTGAAGGTGGGCGACGGCGGAGAGACCCACGGCGGTGGGATGGTAGCCGCCCTCAAGGAAGGAGACGATGCGGCCATGCGCGATGTCGCGCACGAGCCGGGTCATTTCGGCGAAGTGTTCGGCCTCCAGCAACTGGTTGCCGAGCGGGTCGAGCCGGTGCGCGTCGAATCCGGCGGAAATGAGCAGGAAGTCGGGGGCGAACAACTGCAACTGCGGCACTACCACGCCGCGCACGGTGTTGATCCACTGATCGGGGCTGCATCCCGGGGGCATCTGGAAGTTGAGCGTGGTGTTGCCCTTGCCACGCTCATAGGGAAAGCCCGTGCCGGGAAACTGGGGATACTCGTGCAGGCTGACGAAGAATATCGACTCGTCCTCGTAGAAGATGTGCTGGGTGCCGTTCCCGTGGTGCACGTCGAAATCGAAGATGGCGACCCGGTGCACCGCCGCAACCTCGCGCAGCCAGCGGGCGGTGACGGCGATGTTGTTGAAGACGCAGAAGCCCATGGCGAAGTCGGCCTCGGCATGATGTCCGGGCGGGCGCATGAGCACGAAGGCGTTGTCATACTCCCCGGCCAGCACGGCCTTGCAGGCGGTGATGCCGGCCCCGGCCGAGAGCAGCGCGGCGCCCCAAGTCTGGTCCATCATGACCGTGTCGGGGTCGGGATAATCCTCGCCGTCCAGGCAGCAGCGCTGCACGGTGTCCACGTGGTCAACAGTGTGCACGCGCAGCAGATCCTCGCGGGTGGCGGGGCTGGGGGTGAGCATGGGCGGCGCGATGCCGGCGGCTTCCATGGCGGCGAGCACGGCCTTTACGCGCGAGGGCGACTCGGGATGGTTGTCCCCCGTGTCATGGGCAAGCGTCTGCTCGCAATAAACCACCGCCGTTCTGGCCATAGCATGTCCTCACCTGGTTACCGCCGACCCATTGTATCGGCGCGGCGCTCCTGTTTCAATCTTGTTTCGGGTCTTCCCCGAACATCGGCTTTTCCGGTTTCAGCACGCCGGGTTCCCGCTCCAGCACCCTGGGATGGCGAAACTCATGCCAAAGCAGCAGGAGCAGACCGACGACAATGGCCAGGTCAGCCACGTTGAAGATGCCCGAACGCAGGCTGGAATCGCCGAAATCAAGGCCGACATTCATGAAATCCACCACGCGCCCGTTGCGGAAGAAGCGGTCAATCAGGTTGCCCAAGCCTCCGGACAGAATCAAGGCAAGGGAAATGGGCACCACCAGCGGACGGGAGCGGCCAAAAATGAGCCATGCCCCCACGGCGGTGAGGATGACGCTGTTGAGCCCCACCATGACCCATGCCCGCAGCGTGGGCGACAGCGTCGCCCCGAGGCTCAGAAACGCCCCGGTGTTCTCCGCATATTGGATGCGAATAAGGTCACCCCAGGATCGCCAGGAGAACCCGGCGTCGCGCAGGTAACGAATGGCCACCCATTTGGTTGCATGGTCCAATGCGATAAGCACCACGATGATGGCCACGGCCAAAAGCAGATGATTGTGTTTCTTCATGAATGATCTTTCCTGTGTTCAATGGTCCAGTACTTCGACATTTCAAGCTCCCGCAGCGGCGCGCAGCGAAGCGCGGCAGGGGCCAATACAACGCCTTGGGCGCGCAGCGAAGCCGCGCGCAGCAGCACGGCGGCGTGGAACAGCAGGTTGTGCGCGACCAGGGGCGCGCTCCGGTTTTCCGGCGGCTCCAGAAAGGAACCCCGCACCCAGTCGTTGAACGCCCCCATGCCGGGCCCGCACCAAATCTGGTAATCGTCAACGCGGTCGGACACGCCCTGATTGGCCCAGTGGGAGGTCTGCCCCAGGTACCAACGAAAGATGAGCGCCATCTTGTGACGGGGATTGGCCGCGGCCTTTTCTATCTGCCGCGGGTCGCGGGACTCGAAGAATCGCCGGGTATGGTCCCACACCTCCTCCAGCGGCATGCGGAAGACGGTTTCCTCCAGTTTCTGGCGGTCTCCGGCGGGAATGTCCCCGATTGAGTCATGCTTCTTGTACAGTTCCAGCAGTCGCGCGGCGCGCTCGGCAAAGCGCACCCCCTTCTTGAGCACCTGCACGGTCACGCCCATCTCAAACATGTCTGCGGAAGGCGCACGGGCCACATCGGTCTGCGCCGCGGCGGCCAGCAGCGCGCGCACCGCGTCGGAACTGCCTGACTCAACACAGGCCTGGTTGACTGAGCCGGTCATCACCCAGGCGGCGCCCATGGCAAACGCGGCGGCCACCGTCTGGGGCGTGGCAATGCCGCCAGCCAGGCCGACCCGCAGGGGGAATGTGTATCTATAACGCGCGGCGGATTCATCGCGCAGTTGCAGCAAACTCGGCAGCATCGCCAGCGCGGCGCGGTGGTCCGTGTGCCCGCCCGAGTCGGCCTCTCCAGTCAAGTCCTGCGCCAGCGGGATTTCCGCTGCCAGCAGCGCCTCATCGGCGGTGATGTCGCCGGACTCCGTCAGCCGCCGCAGGATCTTCTCTGGCGGCGGGGCGAAGAAGCGCGCGGCAATCTCCACGCGCGAGGCCTTGGCGATGACCCGGTTGGGCGCGATCACGGTGCCGTCGGGACTTCTATGGAGCCCCGACACGCGGTACCTGACCAATGCGGGCGTTGGAAAGATATAGGCTGACGCCTCCACAAGGCGCAGGCCGCGGCGAAGGTAAACATCCGCCACGGCCATTTCCCAGGCAGGGTCATTGGGGCTGTTGATCAGGTTGAATCCGAAAGGCACCCTGGCTAGCGTCTCCTGAAGACGCACCAAGGCAGCCTCTATTCTGTCAGGAGATTCACCCGCCGCGCCATAAAAGCCAAGCATGCCCGCGCGGCCCATCACCGTGACCAGCGCCTCGGAGGATATGCCATGGGCCATGGAACCGGCACAAAGCGGCAACGACAGGCCGTGGTCGGCGCAGAAGGAGCTGTCGCCGAGTCGTGCAGGATTCATGGGCGGGGCAAAACCCGCCAGCGGCAGCGCCCCTTCCGGCGAGCCTTCTCCTCCAAGAATGGCCACACCGGAGGTTGTGAAACGGACGCCTTCCGCGCTCTGCACAGCGTGCACGGGGCACCCCAGGCACCGCAGCGCCTCCTCCGGCGCGCACCAGATCGGGTCCGTTTCGACACGGGGTACTGGGAGCCAATAGGCGCGATTCTCGATAATCTTCTGGATGTTGGGCATAAACTGAGAATGCCTACTGTTAAGTGAGAAATCCGAAATGTTAGTGTATCATACCGGCACGATGGATTAAGCGAAGCAGGGAACTCAGAGCAAGTAATACATTTGCAGCGCCTCGTGTTCCGGAAATTGTCATGGGTAGAAACACTAAGAGGAAGCGTCCATGAATGTAGATGTCGAGATGCTGTCCAGAATCCAGTTCGGCCTTACCGCAGGATTCCATTACCTGTTTCCGCCGCTGACCATTGGTCTGGCCTGGCTGATGGCGATCATGGAGTCGCTGTTCCACCGGACCGGCGACAAGCTGTATGAGCAGATGGCGCGGTTCTGGACCAAGCTTTTCGCCATCACCTTCGCGGTCGGCGTGGCCACGGGCATCGTGATGGAATTTCAGTTCGGCACCAACTGGTCCATTTACTCCAAGTACGTGGGGGACGTGTTTGGGTCGGCACTGGCCGCCGAGGGCATTTTCGCATTCTTTTTGGAATCGGGCTTTCTCGCGGTGCTGGTTTTCGGCTGGGACCGTGTAACCCCGAAAGTGCATCTGGTCAGCACTTGGATGGTGACTCTGGGCGCTACCTTTTCGGCGGTGTGGATTGTGGTGGCCAATTCGTGGCAGCAGACCCCGGCTGGCTTCCACATCGTCAACGGCCGCGCGGAGATCACCAATTTCTGGGAGGTGGTGTTCAATCCGTCCGCCATGCACCGGCTCAACCACGTGCTTTTCGGCGCGCTCATCCTGGGCGCATTCTTTGTCATGAGCATTTCCGCCTGGTATCTGCTTCACGGACGGTATCCAGCCTTCGCCAAACGTTCCTTCACCGTGGCGCTGATTGTGGGTTTCCTGGCATGTTGGGCTGAACTGGGCTCGGGGCATCTCCAGGCGGACAAAGTCGCCAAGACACAGCCGCCGAAGCTTGCGGCGTTTGAGGGGCATTTCAAAAGCACCGAAGGCGGCACACCGCTGTACCTATTCGGCTGGGCCGACCAGGCCGCGAAGAAGACCACGGGAATGTACGTTCCCGGCGGGCTCAGTTTCCTGATCCACCAAGACTTCACGACGCCCGTGAAGGCGTTGGACCAGTTCCCGGAGAACGAATGGCCTCCGGTGAACCTCAGTTTCCAGACCTACCACGTCATGGTGGGCGCGGGCATGTTCATGATCGGCATGACCACGCTGGCGCTGTTGCTGTTGTGGCGCGGCAGGCTCTTTGATCAGCGCTGGCTGCTATGGTTGTTTGTCCCGGCGATTCTGGTTCCCTACGCGGCGAATCAGACCGGATGGATGGCGGCGGAAGTGGGGCGTCAGCCGTGGATCGTGTGGGGCCTGCTCAAGACCGGCGACGCTTTCTCCCCGGCCGTCAGTGCGGGCCAGGTGTTCGGATCGCTGCTCATGTTCGGCGTCATCTACGGGATGCTGTTCATGGTGTGGATACATGTGCTGAATGACAAAATCCAGCGCGGGCCGGAAGCGGCGGAGCCCACTACCGGCATGGGCGCGGGATTCCTGGCCGCGGCGGAAACCTGGGCCGATCCGGGAGGCGCATCCATGGGCGAGGCGCATGAGGATGAAGACAATTAAGAATTGGGATGAGAGCGTCCTGGTGAGACCGGGTCGAACTTACAGGGAATGGAACTATGTATCTTAATGAAATCTGGTTCTTCATGCTGGGCGTGCTGCTGGCGGGCTATGCCATTTTGGACGGATTCGACCTTGGCGTGGGGATTTTGCACCCCTTTGTGGCGCGCACGGACGAGGAACGGCGCACACTTATGAACGCCATAGGTCCCATTTGGGACGGCAACGAGGTGTGGCTGGTCACTTTTGGCGGTGCCATGTTTGCGGCGTTCCCGCCGGTGTATGCCTCCATCTTCTCCTCCTTCTACACGGCGTTCATGCTGCTGCTTTGCGGGCTCATCTTCCGGGCCGTATCCATGGAGTTCCGCAGCAAGCGGCACTTCCCCCTGTGGCGCGCGATCTGGGACGGCATCTTTTTTGCGTCCAGCGCGCTGGTCGCGCTGCTTTTCGGCGTGGCCACGGGCAACACGATGCAGGGTATTGCCATAGACAGGGACGGGGTGTTCCAGGGCAGTTTCCTCGGTTTTCTCAACCCCTTTGCGCTGCTGGCGGGGTTGCTGGTGGTGGCGCTGTTCGCGATGCACGGCGGCATCTACCTCATCTTCAAGACCCACGGCGATCTGCGCCGCCGCATCAGCCGGGGTGTCTGGACCTCCTATACGGCGTTTGTGGTCCTCTATGTGCTGACCTCTGTTTACGCCCTCCTGTTTGTGCCCAACGCCACGGTCAATTTCCGGCAGTATCCGATTGCGTGGGTCATGCCCGCGCTTAATGCCTTTGCTGTGGCGGCCGTGCCCCATTTCCTGTACCGCAAACAGCCGGGTCGCGCGTTCTTGGCGAGTTCCTTCAACATTCTGGCGTTCGTGTTCCTGTTTGGCATCGCCATGTTTCCGAATCTGGTCCATTCGAAACTGGACCCCGCCTTCAATCTGAACATCTACAACGCGGCCGCCAGCGTCACGACCCACAAGATTATGCTGGCGATTGCCCTAATCGGCATGCCCCTGGTGATCACCTACACTATTCTCATCTATAGGGTGTTTCGCGGCAAGGTTGATTTGGAGCACGAGAACAGCTACTAAGGCGGCAGGCACGGCATGCAGGCGGCAAAACAATCCAAAGAGTCACGGGCGCGCAGCGCAGGATGAATTCCGGCACTGGATCAGGTATTCTGAAAGGGGTATTATGACTCCAAACTTCCGTGCTATGAAGAGACAGGACAAGGCGCAAATCCTTGGTGGCCGTCAGAGGACGTGCCATATGATTCAAATGGCCTTTCAGACCGCAAGAAGGAAAAGGGTTATATGAACTCGCAATTTGTATCTTTCCGCGTGTCGGTCTTCTGTCTGTTGGCGGCTCTGTCGGCAGCCGTCGCGCTGGCCGATTCCGGGGCGGGGCAGTCCGCGCCAAAGGTGGTGTCTGCCAGCGCGGTCAATGGCGGCAGAACCGTGATCTCCGACACGCCCTGGGTTCCGGGGCTGGGTGGCGAGAAGGTCGTCTACGGAACCGATGACCGCGTGGACGTTTACCAGGAAACCGATCCCGCCCTCAAAGCGCTGGCCGGGTCCGTCTGCGCGCTGATTTCCATCTCCGACCTGACTGCCCTGGGCGGCGGCGGCTGGCAAATCGACGCCAGCGCCTACCGCTATCAGGGATTGCCCCCCTGCGCGGGCGAGCCCTTTGCCACCCAGCCGACGGCCGCGTACTGCACCGGATTCCTCGTGGGGTCGGACATCGTGGCCACCGCCGGGCACTGTTACGACACCAGCGATTATGCCGGTGTTCGTTTTGTCTTCGGTTTTGAAATGAAGGACGCCAGCACGCCCAACCTCGACGTTGCCGACAACCAAGTGTACACCGGCGTTGTGCTGCTGGGGCATGAGTTGAACACGTCCACCGGGCTGGATTACTCGGTTATCCAACTGGACCGTGCCGTTACCGCCCCCGGTGCCGCGCCGCTGGCCATCCGCTGCACGGGGACGGTGCCGGTGGGCACCGCTGTGGGCGTGATTGGCTACCCGTCCGGCCTGCCCGAGAAGATCGCCTTTGGCGCCACAACCCACGTGATCAGCAACACTCCCACGGGCTATTTCGTGGCCAATCTGGACACTTACGCCGGCAATTCGGGATCGCCCGTGTTCAACGCAGGCACGGGCGTCGTCGAAGGCATTCTGGTCCGGGGCAACACGGATTTCAATGTGAACGGCAGTTGTTTCGTCTCCAATGTGCTTCCCGACACCACGGTTGACGCGGAGGAAGTGAGCAAGGCGGTCACCTTCGCCCAATTCGTGCCCGAGCCCGTGATTACGGGCTCCATTGTTATTAACGGCAACCGCTCTGCAACCAACAATCCCCAGGTGACGCTGTCCTTGACCTGGGGCGGCGGGGCGGGAACCGGCGTGGTCCGGATGCGCTTCAGCGATGACGGCGCGCATTGGACCGCTTGGGAATCCCTCAAAGCGACACGCGCCTATACCCTCCCGACGCCGGACGGCCGGAAGACGGTGCGCGTGCAGTACCTCGACAAGCTGAACAACCACTCCGCGGTGTTCAGCGATTACATCCTGCTCGACACGGCGCAGCCCACCGGCGGCATCGTCATCAACAACGGCGCATCCATCACGACCAGCCGGTCCGTGACCCTCGGCCTGACTTGGTCGGACGGAACGGGGTCCGGCGTGACGCGCATGCGGTTCAGCGATGACGGTGCGCATTGGACTGCATGGGAGCCGTCCATGTCCCCCCGCGCCTACACGCTGCCGCTGCCGAACGGCTACCACACAGTGCGCGTGCAGTATCGCGACGGCGCGGGCAACGACTCCGCGGTGTACAACGACTACATTAGGCTGCTGATTCCATAGCAGGGGGGACGTTTCTGCGTGCATCAGCGCACGGGCGCGGCGGTGTGGCAATGGAGCGGCACAAGGGATACTGGTTTGGATGCCCTGGGACGGCACGGTTGGAATGCCGCCCTGTCGGCAAGATGAATCCGGCGCAGGAAAACAGGGGGTTGGTCACGGATGAATACCAGTTGACACCGCAGCCACTTCGGCTTATCATCTTATATACCGGGCCACGTGGGAATAGCGATGCCGGCTGTTCCGGCGCTGACGGTGTTTGTGGGCCGGGGTGCCTGCAAATGTGCAGGTGCCAGCGAGTGTGGGTGTGTGGAACGGACACGTTCGAGAAACAGGAGGGTCCATGATCATGAAGAGGTCCACAATTGGCATGCTGGCGGTGGCCTGTATCGTATGCGGACCGGTTTTCGCGGTGGATGGTGTGCCGCACGCCCCGCTGACGTCGGACACAGCCTGTGTGAATCTTACCCCCCCGTCAAGTTGGGCGACGTTGACGACACCATACGGCGCGTCACCGACCTATACGGGGCCGACCGCGACCGGTGCCGGGTCTATCCCGATATTCGCGCTGGTGCCGAATTATGACAACCCGGTGACGAGCTGGCCCGCGGCCGGCAGTTGGGATTTCTGCGCGGCCTTCGACACGCTGAGCTGCTCGCTGGGCGCCCTTTCTTCGTTTTCCACGGACGTCGCAACATATCAGAATATGACCCTGTGCAGTTCCGACCTGAACGGCCCGCCTGCCACCGGTTCCACGGCAATCAATCCGCTGACGGGCAACGGCATCCCTGACGGAGAGTATGAACTTGGCCTTCTGGCCGCAGTGCTGAACAACTCGTTTGCACTGGATCCCGCCAAGAACGGAGGCATTACGAACGCGGATGTCATGACCGCGTTCCAGGGGAATTTCAACTACTTTAGGGTGACAACGACAATGGCGCTGGCCAGCGTGCCGCTTAATCCGCCCCCGGCGGCGCCGTCCGACCTGCGCAGCATGGTTCCGGGACTCATACCCTGGATGCCCGCAAGTTTGGCGACGGTTCTCGCCGGCTACGCCACACAGGGTGACGGCAACTCCATGGCGGCGCTGAACACGCTTCTCGGCGAACTGAGCGCGTTGGGCTTTCAGTCACAACCGGAACTCATGGCACGGTACATAACCAGCTTTGCGTCGATCTTCGGACCGGACGGGGACGCCGACGGCGACGGCTACAGCAACCGGCAGGAATACAACTGTTTCCATTCGCAGGGTGCGGCCGCAACGATTGCCGCCCAACTCAATCCCGCCATCACCCCCGCCTGGCCGGTTGCCACCGGCTCAATCGTGATTGACGGCAACCTTGCCTGCACCAGGAATCCCCAAGTCACCCTGGCATTGACCTGGGGCGGGGGGGCAGGGACCGGAGCGGTCCGGATGCGCTTCAGCGAAAACGGCTCCACGTGGACCGCATGGGAATCCCTGAAGGCGACGCGATCCTACACGCTGTCCGCACCGGACGGTTACAAGACGGTGCGCGTCCAGTACCTTGACAGTATGGGCAACCGCTCCGCGGCGTTCGGCGATTTCATCCTGCTCGACGCCGCGGCGCCCACGGGCAGCATCATCATTAACAACGGTGCCTCTGTCACGACCTCCCAGGCGGTTACGCTGAGCCTGAACTGGTCGGATGAATCCGGCGCTGGCGCGACGCGCATGCGGTTCAGCGACGACGGCGCGCATTGGACCGCATGGGAGCCGGTCGCGGCCACCCGCGCCTACACCCTGCCGGGGCCAAACGGCCATCACACGGTGCGTGTGCAGTTCCGTGACGGCCTGGGCAGAGTTTCCGCTGCGTACCGCGATTATATTAACCTGCTGATTCCATAGGGGCTGCCGACAGCCCTGCGATTCGCGGCACTGGGAGCGCCGGCATCTTTACCGGTCTTCTGGGGCTGTGGTGGTGCGTTTTGTCTTGCTTCGCAAAACTTCACGCACCCTGCACCACTGACCCTGTTTCCCCGATTGGTCAGGCGCGAATGGACTTGCTGATCTGTTCGAGCGTCTGGCGCAGGGCGGGGGTGGCCTCGGCAGCCTTGGCCACCTTGTCGCAGGAGTAGAGCACGGTCGTGTGGTCCTTGCCGCCGAAATACTCGCCCACGTCGTTGAGGGACAGGCTGGGTATCATCGTCTTGCACAGGTACATGGCCAACTGGCGCGGATGCACGATCTGCCGCTGGCGGCTGCGGCCGCGCAGGTCGGCGATGCGCACGTCGAAATGTTCGGCCACGGCGCGCTGCACCTGCTCAATCGTGACGGGGCGGATCTTCTCCGTGCCGATCAGGTCGCGGAGCACCGTTTCGGCGAGCGCGGTGGTGATCTTTTCGCCGGTGAGCCGGCTGTAGGCGAGCACCGTGGTGAGCGCCCCCTCAAGCTCGCGGATGTTGCTGACGATGTAGGTGGCGATGTAGCGCAGCACGTCCACGGCGACCGTCAGGTTTTCCTCGCGGCCCTTGTTCTGCAGGATGGCGATGCGCGTCTCCAGATCGGGCGGCTGGATATCGGTGACAAGCCCCCACTCGAAGCGGGACACAAGGCGCTCCTCAACGCCCTGAATCTCCTTGGGGCTGCGGTCGCTCGACAGCACAATTTGCTTGTGTCCGTCGAACAGGGCGTTGAAGGTGTGGAAAAACTCTTCCTGCGTGCCTTCCTTGCCGCTGATGAAATGGACGTCGTCAATCAGCAGCAGGTCGACCTTGCGGTACTTGTCGCGGAACTTCTGCGTGTTCTTGTTGGCGATGCTCTGGATGAGCTGGTTGGTGAACTCCTCGGAGGAGATGAACACCACGCTCGTGTCGCGGTGCTCCGCGAGAACGCCCTGGCCGATGGCCTGCATCAGGTGCGTCTTGCCGAGACCCGTGCCGCCGTACAGGAACAGCGGATTGTAGGTGAGTCCGGGCGATTCATGCACTGCCTTCGCCGCGGCGTGGGCAAAGCGGTTGCCCGAACCGACCACGAAACGATCAAAGGTGTAGCGCGGGTTGAACCCGCTGAAGACCTGGCGCACCTTGGCCGCTTTCGCGCGGGCAGGCTGCACAGGTTTCGCCGCGCGGTCGGCCACGGCGCCGGCCGCGGACATGTCGGCCGCCGCGGCAAAACGCACTTCACGGAATTCGGGCAGCACCCGGCGCAGCGAATCGCACACCGCGTCGAGGTAGTGCTCCTGCAGCCAGTTCGCAAAGAACTGGCTCGGAACGTTCACCGTGAGCACGCCGTCGTCGAGCGCGCCGAAGCTGGTCTGTTGGAACCAGTTCTTGTAGCTGTAGTCGTCGAGCACGGCGCGCAGATGGACCTGCGCCCGCTCCCACAAGTTCCTGTCCTTGTCCGATACCACCACAGCCTCCACCGCTGGCATTGGCATAATTGTGTCCCTGTTCAAAACGTTTCGGCCTTCCGCATTGAGGCAATCCTCTGGGCCCGCATCACGGGCGCCAGTACCACCCTGACCCACGCACCAATTCAAGTGGGAACTGACCTGCAACCGCGTCGTACTGACCGCCGCGCGAAGTTGTCCACAAGTTATCCACAAGTTATTCACCGATCCGCGATCACGCCCTAAAAAGGGGCTAAAACGCAAATTCGAATGCTGAGTTTGCACCATGAAAGGTGCCGATGTCAAGGGGCATTTCTAAGTCGTTGCGCCCTCTTGATCCTTGACCTCGTTCCACAGGGCGTCGAGCACGCAGAGCGTGCAACTTTGCATGTCGATGCCGCGTTTCTCGCACAGT
>CAIXUF010000444.1 GCA_903922535.1 Candidatus Hydrogenedentota bacterium | reverse complement strand
CATGACTTCGACGGGTTCCTCGAGCACGAGCCCTTCGGTTGTCCGTCCGATCCCGTTCTCGTGGACGAACACGGCCGCGGGATTCCATGTCAATGGATCGAGTGCAAGTCCAAGACCGGTTTTTCGGGCCGCGCGCTCTTTCCCCTTGTCCTGCGGGCAGGGGAATCCCGCATCCTGCGCGCGGTATCCGCGAGCCCCGGGGTGTCCGCCCCGGCGCTCCAGGGGCGGCTGGAACACAGTCCGGCGCACATGGCATCGGACACGGTCGACGTGCAGGCCGGTGCCGGAGGCATCGTGGCCAACGGCTGGACCGTGGGGCTCGACATCCATGACGACCCTACGGACACCTGGTCGCATGCCTGTCTGCATTCGCTGGGCGGCCCCAGGCTGACTTCCTTCGACTGGACGGACTGGGAAGCGGTCGAAACGGGCCCGCTGCGCGCCGCGTTGCGGGGACGTGGGCAGGCAGCCGGTTCCCGCGCCTGGTGCCGGGGCATGGTGAGCCGCTCGCTGCCCTGCATCCGCATCCGGTTTTCCGTCGTCTGGTCGCAGGTGCGGCAACTGTTGCGAATCCGGCTGACGGCTCCCGGCGCCCTGCGGGAACGGGTGGATTTCATCAGCGGCGGACCGCTGCCGCGCGCCACGGACGGCCGCGAGTATCCTTTTCTGGGCGCCAGCCTGGTGAAAGGCGACGGGTTCGGCATGGGGCTGATCGCCCCCGAGTTGTTCTCGCTCAGTGCGGATCCACGGGGCGTGAGCCTGACCTGGCTGCGCAGCCCGTACGTGGCGCATCACGACCCGTATGACGCCGCCCTGCGGCCGGATCATCCGGTGACGGACCAGGGGTGGCATGACGTCGAAATGGTATTGTGGCTGCAGAACCCGCCGCCCATTGACGCGCTGGCGCGGCAAGCCGCATTCCTGCTTGCGCCGCCGGTTGTCTGGGATTTGACGGGCTGAGGCGGCCTGGACGCTTGGCGAACCCGGAAGGGAGGCTGAAGATGGCAAAGAAAGTCGCGCTATTTGCTATTTTGGCGCCTGACCCCTTTTCCGCGTGAGTAGTTACGAGGAGATAATATGAGTGCGCCAAGCAAGACAATGGTCCCCGTGAAAGCAATCGTTGTGGATCCGGAAGCACATCCCATCGCGAAGGCTGCGGCCAAGGAACTGCAAACCTACCTGATGCGCATGGGTGGCGCGGAAATTCCGGTTGTCGAGTCGGCAGACAGCGCGCCTTTCCCGCAGGGCGTGATTTTCGTGGGGCCCGGCAAAGCAGCCGGGGCCCTGTGCCAGGCCGCGAAGCTGGAGTCGCTGGGGCCCGACGGATTCCTGCTATGCTCCCGCAACGGCAATGTCCTCGCAGCCGGCAAGAACCACCGCGGCTCAGTCTATGCGGTCTACCGACTGCTCGAACGCCTCGGTTGCCGCTTCTATAACAACGAGATGGAGCTCACCCCGACGACCTCGCCAGTAACGATTCCCATGCCCTTCGAGCTCACGGACAGCGCCGCTTTCGAGTGGCGCGCCATGCAAGGCACCAT
>CAIXUF010000443.1 GCA_903922535.1 Candidatus Hydrogenedentota bacterium | reverse complement strand
CTACGCCACGCGCATCGCCGAACGGATCGTTCGCGAAAGCCAGACCCCGGCGACGTTCGAGTCCACGACCGACCGCCGCGCCGCCCTGGCCGGAGCCGACTATGTCGTCATCATGATCCTCCATGGCGGCATCGAGGTCATTTCCCAGGACATCGACATTCCCATGAAGTACGGTGTCGACCAGTCAATCGGCGACACGCTCGGACCGGGCGGCGTCTTTCGCGCGCTGCGCACCATCCCCGAAATGCTCAGCATTGCCGCGGACGTGCAGGAACTTTGCCCCAACGCCGTGATGCTCAACTACGTCAATCCCATGGCCTCCGTATGCTGGAGCCTGGGCACGGTGCCGGGCCTGCAATATGTGGGTTTGTGCCACGGTGTGCAGACCACGTTGGACCTGATCGCGGGATATCTTGGTCTGCCCAAGAACGAGATTGACTACCTCTCTGCCGGCATCAACCACATGGGCTGGTTCCTCAAGATGGAGCACGAGGGAAAGGACCTTTATCCCCGCTTCAAGGAACTGTGCGACAAGCCGGAATATTACATCAACGAAAAGGTGCGTATCGAAGTCATGCGCCATTTTGGCTATTTCATGACCGAAAGCACAGGGCACCTCTCCGAATACGTTCCCTGGTTCCGCAGCAGCAAACGCGCGCTTGACCGCTACTGCGACGAGCACGCCTTCGGCGGCGAAACCGGTGCGTATTACTGTTGGTGCCGGCTCATCGCCGACCAGCTTGAAAACGAGGACATGCTGGCCACCGAATCGGCGGCTCTTGGCAAGCGCAGCGTCGAATACTGCTCCTATATTCTGGAAGCCCTTGAGACCGGTGTTCCCTTCAAGTTCCAGGGGAACGTCCGCAACGACGGCTACATCACCAACCTGCCCCAGGGTTGCTGCGCCGAAGTGCCGGTGTTCGCCGACAAGATGGGGCTCCACCCCGTTCGGGTGGGCAATCTTCCGCCGCAGTGCGCAGCGCTCAACATGACGAACGTGAACGCGCAGGGGCTGACCGTTCAGGCGGCAATCACGGGCGATCCCGAACTGGTCGTCGCGGCTTGCGCGCTCGACCCGCTTACCTCCGCCTGCCTTACCCTCAACGAGGCGCGTGAGATGGCGGCCGAAATGCTCGACGCCGAGAAGCAATGGCTGCCGCAGTTTGCCGGAAAAACGCTTCGCGCAACGCCGCACATCGAGACGCCGCCCGGCACGCCCCACGCGGCCGCGCCGCTTGACCCCGCGCTTGCCGTGGTGCACCGCTTTGGCGAACTGGCGCAAAAGGCTTCCAAGTAACGCAACATACGGCCAATTACGGCCATGGAGAGTGAATGATGGCGAACAAACGAACCATGGGACGGCGCGGCTTTCTCAAGGGTGCCATGGCGGGACTTGCCGCGGGGGGCCTGATGGCCCATCCGGCGCATGCCCGTCAGGCCGCGCGGCGCGTGCCCCCAAGCGAGAAGATTCGGATTGCCGTGATCGGCAACGGCGGCATGGGCTCGCGGCACATTGAGGCGCTTGCCGTCAATCCCAACTGCGAGCTGGTGGCGCTGTGCGACGCGGCCAAGGGGCGTTACATTCCCCAGCAGGACAAAGTGGAAGGCATGATCAGCCGGCGTCCCGACGGCTACCAGGACTTCCGGGAGGTGCTGGACCGCCCCGACATCGACGCGGTTTGGGTGGTGACGCCGGACAACTGGCACCCGCTGATCACCATCCTCGCCTGCGAGGCAGGCAAGGACGTGTACGTCGAGAAGCCCGTTGCCATGACCGTTGCGGAGGGCCGCGCCATGGTGGAGGCTGCCCGGCGCTATGGCCGCATCGTGCAGGTGGGCACACAGCAGCGCTCCATGCCCGTCTTCCAAAAGGCCGTCAACGTCGTGCACAGCGGCCGCATCGGCACCGTCACCCACGCCACCGCGTGGGTGTCTGTCAACCAGTTCAAACTGGGCGACGCGCCGGCCGAAATCCCCCGCGGCCTGGACTGGGACATGTGGCTTGGCCCCGCCCCCGAAGTGCCCTTCTCAATGGATCGTTTCGGCGGGTGGATGGGATGGCATGACTACGCCCGGGGCGGTGAATTCACCAACTGGGGCGTTCACCTCATGGACATTGTCCAGTGGGGCATCAAGCAGGACCGGCCGCTCAGCGTGCAGGCGCTGGGCGGAAGCTACCGGACCAATTCGGGGCAGGACAACTACGAAACGATTGAGGCCCTTTTCGAGTATCCCGGCTGCTCCGTCACCTGGGAACAGCGGCGGCAGAACCTCCACGCGGACAAGGGCTACGGCGTCGCCTTTTACGGCACCGATGGGGCGCTGTTCGTTGACCGCGGCAGTTATGTCGTCACGCCGGATTCACTGGGCATCAAGGAATGGTTCGGCGAGCCGGAGAAGAGCTGGGCCTACGCCCCCCACCACGACAACTTCTTTGAGTGCATTCGCAGCCGCCAGAAGCCGGCCGCGGACATCGAACAGGCGTTCCGCTCAACCACGCCCCCGCTCATAGGCGGCATCTCACTCAAAGTGGGCGGCAAGCTGTTATGGGATGGCGACCGCGAAACCTTCATCAACGACGAACAGGCCAACCGCCAGCTTTCCCGGTCCTACCGGGCACCGTGGCATCTGTGAAACGCCGCGCCATGAGGAAAACCAACATGAATTCAAAAACACTTCTGATGATTGCCCTGCTGGCGGTCGCGCTCGTCCCCCTCGCCCGCGCAGACATTGCGCCGCCGCTGACTGTGGACGGGGCGCTCTCCGATCTGGTCAAGGACAACGGCCCCATCCAGGCGCGTGCCCGGCAAGTGCTGCCGCGCTTTGGCGCCGAGGCGGTTCCCGGACTGGTAAAGCTCCTTGGCGAGAAAGAGGAGCACATCTGGCGCACCGCCGCCATCGTGCTCCGGGACATAGCCCACCAGATCGCCCCGATTCGGATGGACAGCGAAGAGGGCATGCCGGGCCGTATTGCCGTGGAGCGGGCGCTCCTGCCGCTGGTGAACGCCAGCCTGGATGCCGTCCTAGTGAAGCGCGCACTGTCGCTCCTGCCCTTCGTGGTGGCCGAGGAGACCGATATCTCCCCCATCGCCGCGCTGCTGACCAACGCGGAACTGCGTGAATCCGCGCGTGCCTGCCTGGAACAGTGCGGCACCACCGACGCCCTCCAAACGATGGTCGCCGCGGCCGAGACCCATCCCGACATGGGATTCCAGTACGCGCTGCTCAACGGGCTTTTCGGCAAAACCGCGAGAATCGGCGACATGGGCTTTGCCGTGCGCCTTTGCGGGAACCCCTCCGGT
>CAIXUF010000442.1 GCA_903922535.1 Candidatus Hydrogenedentota bacterium | reverse complement strand
GTCCCGGTTGCGGGCACCGTGACCTACACGGGCGTAACAGCCGTGTTCACACCGGCACAGCTTCTCACAACCGGCACGGTCTACACCGCCTCCGTGCTGTTGGAAGCCACGGACCTGGCGGGCAATGCGCTGGAAAGTGACCACGTGTGGACTTTTACAACGGGAACGACACAGGACGCAACCGCACCGATGGTCAGTTTCACCACGCCCGTAAACGGAGCCACCGGCGTGGGGATCAACAAGAACCTTGCCATCACCTTCACCGAGGCGATGGCCCCCCTGAAAATCACCGCGGAGACATTCACCCTGACACAGGGAACGACGGCGGTTTCGGGCACGGTGGCCTATGCGGGCGTCACCGCAAAGTTCAATCCCAAGGGAAATCTCACGGCCAACACCGTGTACACCGCAGTGATTACGGCCAACGCCGCCGATTTGTCCGGGAACGCACTGGCTACGAGCTATTCGTGGACCTTCACCACAGGCGCCGCCCGGGACGCCACCGCGCCGACCCTGAGTTCCACATTCCCCGCGGACCAAGCCGCCGCAGTGCCGATCAACCAGAGGATCGCCGCCGCTTTCAGCGAGGCAATGGACCCCCTGACAATCACCACGGAGACATTTACCCTGATGCGGGGGACGACAGCCGTTCCAGGCACGGTGATCAATACGGGCGTCAATGCCGTCTTCACACCGACAGACATCCTGGCACCCAACACGACCTACACCGCGGCGGTTTTGCTGGAGGCCACGGACCTGGTCGGCAATCCACTGGCAAGCGACCACGTCTGGACCTTCACCACAGGTGCGGCATCAGACACCACCGTGCCCGCCGTGAGTTCCACCAGCCCGGCGACCGGCACTACGGGCGTGCTTGTCGACAAGAAAATCACCGCCACCTTCAGCGAGGCCATCGACCCGCCGACAGTCACCACGAAAACATTCACGCTGGTCCACGGGACAACCACGGTTTCGGGCACAGTGACCTACGCGGGTGGAATCGCGACCTTCACGCCGACAGCCGCTCTCTTGGCCAGCACGACCTATACCGCCACTGTGTCAACGAAAGTTACTGACTTGGCCGACAACACGCTGGCACATGACTATGTGTGGACCTTTACCACAGGAACGGCGTAGGCCGGAGCCGCCAAGGCGGGGGCCGCTTCCTGCGCCTCCCGCCCATACGAGAACCTTTCGTGTCCTTCTCGGCAAACAAGAACCGCACACGGACGACCGTCAAGGCCCCATGCCCGGCTAGAGCGATTCCTGCTTTCGCGCCACGTGTTCTTCAAAGAGCTTGGGCGTCAGTTCGACCACGCTGATCCACTTCAGACGCGGCTCTGTTACCAGCGCCTTTTGCAGTGCTTCGGGAGCGTCGGTGCAGATACTCCCGACCAGTCTGCCGTCCTGCGGCTTCGTCCGGAAGTAGCCCGTCTTGACCTTGCAGACGCCGTTGAACACGGCCAGCAGTTCTTTTGGGGTTTGCGGCTTGAAATCGCCCACCGGCTCGAACACAACCAGGTGTGTGTATCCCCCCTGCGGCGCGGTGGAGGCGGATGAAGCGGACGTCGGCGGGGGCGTGCCCACGAGCAATTCCTGTTTGCGGGCTTCGTATGCCTTGAAACGTTCCGCCGACAGCGGCGCTGCTGTTGTCCATTTCAGGCGCGGCTCCGCCGCAAGCGCCTTTTGCAGTCCATCCGGGTCGTCCGTGCAAATGCTGCCGAACAGTCTTCCGTCGTGTGGTTCTGTCCGGAAGTAACCCGTCTTGACCTTGCAAACCCCGTTGAACACATCGAGCAGTTCCTTGGGGGTCTGCGGCTTGAAATCGCCCACCGGCTCGAACACAACCAGGTGGGTGTATCCGCCCTCCGGAGTCTTGTAGGGGCCGGACGCCGGAACGTTGCCGGGTTCGGTTGTTGTGAAGATCACAGGCACCATGGGGGCCGGGAACGGGCCTGACATCAGCGCGGCGGCGAGTTCCCCCGCCTCCTGCGCGCTGTAGTCGGCACAGATCATCACGGACCCGGTGATCCGGCTCCTTACCGTGGGGGCGCACTGCACCTCCCCGTCCAAGACGATGGCGATAGGCTTTCCGAGATTCTGTTCCGTGAACTGGCCGAAGCGGTTATCATCCTCCCCGGACAGTTTCATCAAGACATCCCGCTTGTCGGGGTGCTGTTCGTTTGGCACGGCAAAGGCGGAGCGCACGGCCATATTCTCCAGATCAGGCTGCCTGTTTATCAGGTACAGGCCATGACCCAAGAGCTGGGCGCGGCCCAAAGCAAGCATTTTGCCTTCGGGCAGGAGCTTCGGATTGACGTTAATGTCGGCTATCAGCGACTGAGCCCCGGGGAAGTTCGCCGGATCGACCACGAAAGGCCAGGAGGGGTTGTCTGTCTTCTTCACGAGTGGAAGGAACCGGGGGCCGAAGTTGTCGTTGGCCTTGATGGCAAGCAACGTCTTTGCAAGTTCATCCGTGTCGGCGACCGTGTGAAAAGAGAGCGTGCCCTGCATGCCTATAAGTGCCTTGGCCTGTTCGTATTTGTTGGCGTCGGCCGCGGCCGCCAGCGTCACGCGAATTTGCCCTTCTTTGGACAGTTTCTCCAGCGTGACGTCCTTCAGTTTGGCCGCCTCAAACCGTTTTTGGAGCCGTGCAAGGGTTTCATCCTGGAGTCGCGCCAGTATCTGTTCGTTCGATGTGACGTCCTTGGACTGCCATTCCTTCCGCACAGTCTCCGAGAGCCGGTTCAACTGGGGAAGCGCCACGAGAGATGTTGGCACACCCGTGTCCCTGGCCTGCGCATCAACGGACAACGAGGACGCCGTGGGCAACCCCAGAACAGCAATGAGCACAAGAACCGCGCCGGTGGCCAAACTGAACGCAAGCGTTGCGCGGCGGCGACGCGCCCCAAGGATGCGGTGTATGCGGCCCGCAAAGTTGGACTGGACTGCGGCAAAGGTGTTCACCAGCAACCGGCTGGAGATCCCGCATTTCATCTCGGCAACGCGCGTGAGACTGTCCGCATAGGCGGCTGCGACGGCGCTGTCCCCCACGCC
>CAIXUF010000441.1 GCA_903922535.1 Candidatus Hydrogenedentota bacterium | reverse complement strand
TGTGTGTCCTGTGAGTAGGTGTTGCATGATTATGTCACAGTGTGCTGTACGTCTGCTATTATGGCGGCGGCAGATGATCCCATCGTTCGCCTTCAAAAGGAGTCATGCGCTGATCCGCTACGAACCACGATATAGGTGGCCGCGATTGAAGTGGGTACCTGCCTATATTCTGCGCGTCTCCGCGCCCTTTGCGTTCTCTGCGTTCTATGCGGTTTGCTCTTTTGGCCTTTGCCCTTTGTCCTTTGCCCTTATTGAAGCCATTTCTTCACTCCCTCCACCGCCTCGCGGAACAGCCCCCTGGCAGCGTCCAATTGGCTGCGGACAGGCGAGGCCAGCCGGTCCGTCTCCACATACTCACGCAGTGTCAGCGTCACCATGACCCCGTCCTGGTCACCCGTCGGCGCCGCACTCTCCGTGTGTTCATCCATCTCCGTGATGACAAACTTCCCCGGATACTCCCCTGTCCCGAACACCAGCGGCAGCACCTGCGCCCCGTCCATCGCCGTCCGCAAGGTGGCGAGATCCTGATAAGGAGCCCGGCCAAACTGCCGGTGCAAATGCCCTTCAAACGTGAATTCAACCAGGTTTCTGCCCGTGCTCTGAAGCAGCGGCGCACGGTTCACCGGCTGGTGCTCCGCATAATTGTGCGAGCCCTTCCGGTCCAACCCCGTAGGCCACTGCGGCACCTCCAGCGATATGTCCCCCAGCAGCACATAGATCATCCCGGCGCACCCCCAAAGGACCGCCTGCCCGTCTGCTGGTTGTACTTCATCATCAGCTTCCGGAATTCCTCAAAAGACGTGTCCACGGCCGAGCGCACCTTGCGGACAACGTCTCCATCCGCTCCGGGAGCGATGTTGATGGTCTGATTGAAAGTAATTGTTGATTCCGCCGGACCTGAAAGATTCGAATGCCCGGGTATGATGCCCGCGGACAGACGCTCCGAGGCCGCTTGCACCTGGTCTGAAAGACTTGAATACTCGGGCAAGGCAGCCGAGGACAAACGCTCGGAGGCCGCATGCACCTGGCTCAAAGAATCGCCGATGCCCATGACAAGGCCACTGCCAAGGAAGCGTCCATACTGCCGGAAAACCCTGGAGGGCGACGAGATGCCAAGCTCCGCGGAGAACCAGCTCTTGACGCTGTCTCCGATTCCCACGATGGCCTGCCTGGCGGCATCCATTTTTTTGTGAATTCCATCAATGAGGCCGCCGACAAGATTCTCGCCGAGATCCGTAAAGATACCCGGCAGTAGCGCCAACCGTGAAGGCAACGTCTCTGTGAGCCAGCGGACAACCTCGCCAACGCCGGCGCCTACATATTCTCCCCAGTTTTTCACAGCCTCACCAGATTCGTTCACGGGTTGTATAAGGTTCTTGAACCAGTCAATTACCGACTTTAGGGCGTCCCCTATCCAATGAAAGACGGGTGTCCAGTATTTGAATGCGGTGCTGAAGATCGGACCAAGCGGTTCAACCCCCATTTTGAGACCCTTCCAGAACCCGGAGAAGAACCCCTTGAGCGGCGTCCAGTATTTGTAAACCAAAAGTCCCGTAGCCGCAAGCGCGGCGCCAATGACGGCAATCACGCCCCAGGCCGGTGCGGTAATGCCGGCAATGGCCGTGCCCACCCCTATTATGGGCGCCGACACTGCACTCCAGGCGGCGCCCAGCCTCCCGACTAAACCGATGGGTTTCGCCAGGCTGGAAACAGATGCGAGCGTCGCCTCCTTCGCAAGAAACGACATGCCGGCCACGGATAGAGCGGCATTTAGCGCCCTGATCGGCACGAGCAAGCCCCAAACCGTGGCGCCGAGAAGATGATAGGATGCGCGTAACGCCAGGCTTCCAACCTTGAGTGCAAACAGACCAGCTACTGTCTCGCCGATGTCCTTCACAAGGACCGGATGCATCTTGGTCCATTCTCCGATGCCTCTGACCACAGGTTTCAAGGACTTGAGAACATCATTGAACGGCCCCAACTGAGTGTCCCCCACGGCGATGCTTGACTCATGGGCGGCGTTCCGGAGCAGTTTGATTTGCGCCTCGGTGGTTTTCATCTTGTCCTCGAACGCGGTGCTCAGCCGTCCCTCAGCCTTGGCGGCATATTCCAATGAACCTTTGACCAGGTCTGCTTTGAAGATCAGTTTTTCAAGATCCGGACCAACCCGCAAACCAAAGACAGTATCCATTATCGCGTTGACGGCGGTCGGGTCTTTCGCCTGCAGTTTTCCCAGCCGGTTAAAAAAGGTTTGAAGCGCCGCAGTAGGGTTCTTTATTAGCGCCCCCTGCAGTCCCGTCATGGTGTATCCCAGTTTTGCGAGCTCTTTCTGGTCTTTCTTTGACATGTCCCCGTTCATCAACACGGAAAAAAGATGGTTGAACGCATGGGCAGCTTCGTCGGGTTTTTGTGCGGCGCCAATAAAACTGTTCATCCAAATGGCGGTCTGTTCGGGGCTCATCCCGTTGACCCTTGCCGTTCCCGACATGGTCTGCATGGCCTCAATGATTTCGGCAGGCCGGGCCGACCCCACGGCGGAAAGCGTGGAAATGACATCGCCAATCCGATCAACCTGTTCAATGGGCAGATCAAAAGCCGCAACGATCTTGCCTATCGTGGTCGCGGCCTCCTCCGGCTCCATTTCAAAGGCGGTGGAGAACTTCGCTATCGTCTCCACGAAATGCTGGATTTTGTCGATTGGAACGTTCACCTGGCCCGCGCGCTTGGCGATGTCGGCAACGCCAACAGGGTCTATCGGTATGCTTCTGGTCAAATCAAGAACCTGTTCCCGAATCATTTTCAACTGTTCTTCGGTGGCAGAGGGGAGCATCATCTTGACACGGTCCATAGCCGCCTCAAAGTCGATGGAGGCTTTTACCGGAACCGCAATGCTCATCCCGGCGCCGGCCGTGGCCAGTGCCTCGCCCCACATCGAACCCAGGGCGGCGACGTGGCCCGCCGCCTTCTCCTGCGCCTCATGAAACCCTGAGGTCGCCTTCTTGGACCGTTCTATCGAACTGCCGAGCTTGTCATAGACGCGGGAGAGCGCCGTCACATCCTTGCCGGCCGCAGTCAGCTTCTTGATGGAAGATCCCAGTTTCTTGTGGGTCTTGTTTGCCTGGTCGGTTTTCTTCTCCAGCATGTCGATCGAACTGCCCAGGGACTTCACCCCTTCAATGGCCGCGCCGGCGGTTGCCTTGAAGATGATTCCGATGGTGATTTCTTCGCCCATACGGCGGTGTCCTTCTAATGTGACTGGGCCTCAATCTGTTTCTGGGCCTGCCGCACCCACTCCTCAAAATCGGCAATCTCCAGCCGGTCAATCTCAGACGGCTGGAACCGAAACCACCGGGCCAGCAGCGCCGAGGCCTCCCACAGATACTCCGGGGTCCGCCACCATCGCCTGAAATCGCCGTTGGACTTGGCCGTAGTCGGCCAGGTCCATTTCCTCCATGTCTTCGGGCACCAGCGCGGGCGTGCACAGCATGGAGAACAGGACAAGTTCCCGTTCCGCCGCCGTGCCTCCGCGTTTGTCTGCATTCTTCAGGTCGCGCACCTTGGGTCGGCGCAGCGTGATTTTGTACAGGGTCGTCCCGTTCGCCAGGGCAAACGGAAACTTCAGCGTAATTTCGTTCTTCTCCGTTGTCTTGTCCATGTCCTACGTTTCCTGTTTCTCTTTGCGGTTACCCGCCTGCTTTTCGGCCTTCGCCCTTTTCCAGACCCAAGACCCCAGACCCAAGACCCTGTATCAGGCCCCGGTGTTCGCGCGGTAGACGGACAGCAGGTCAAACCCATTGACCTTGTAGATGTTGGCCAGCACGTCGAATTCAAGCACAGGCTCGCCGCCGATGATTTGCTTGACGTAGGTGGCGGAGTATTGGAACTCCACCTCCGGGTTCTCGTGCTGTTTCAGACTGCCCAGGGGGAAGGTCTTGAAGGTCGCCGTGACCAGGCACACCACGGGCACCTCCGCCGTGACACCGCCAGGCTCCACGACCTGCATCGACGCCCGCGCCTGGAATTGCACCGGTTTGAACGGGTTCGCCAGCTTTGACAGCACGTCATAGTAATAGCTGGTCAGCTTCAGCTTGCCCTCCAGCTTCTCGAAACCGGCAAAGGTCTCCAGCGAACCCACCATGCCCAGCGCCTTGTGTTCCCCCGTCTTCGTCTTCACCTCCGGCAGGGCGAACTCCTCGCACTTGCCGAGCATGCTGTTCCCGTTGATGTAGATGTTCGCGTTCGTGACGCGGTTCACGGAAATCCTGCTGGCCATGGTCAGCTCCTTATGCGGTTGTCGTAAGCGCCTTGAGCAGCGCGGTGTTGAGGAAGGACTCGAAGGTGATGCGCTCCGCCGGCGTCGGCGGCATGTATTCGATGTCAAAGGTCAGGTGTCCCAGCGCGATTTCCGTGTCCGGGTTCTTCGCCTCGTTGAACGTGCAGCTTCCGTCAATCAGCGCCCCCCGCATCACCAGCGTCCGAATGAACTGGTCGACCGTCGCGCAGATCGCGTCGATGAACGGCTTCGTGATGGGCTGGTCCAGGAACGGGAGCATGGCCAGCTCCACACTCTCATGCAGAACGTCGCCAACGCGCCGGATGGGCACGAAATTCTTCGGCGCCGTATCCGTGGGGTAGGCCGCCGACCGGTTCCCCCACAGCCGGACGCCCGTGCCGAAAGCGTTGAACAGCGTGGCGATGCCCGCCTCGTTCAGCAGGTTTGCCTCCGTGTCGGGATCATTGATGCCCGCCGAGACAAGCGTCTCCATGCCAATGATACCTTTGATCTCATGGTTCGACGGCGACACCCAGTAGCCCTCGTTCAGGTCCACCGCGGCGATGAGACCGGCAACGCGCGCCGACATTCCCTCCACGCGCACGTTGTCCTCCGCATCCGCGTCATAAACCTTGACGCCCGGATACAGCAGGTACGCCCGCGGATCGGCCGTGTTGAAGTTGATCGTCCCGCCCGTGCTGCGCCCCGCGATTGCCGTCGCGTAGGTGATGCCGGCCGGCGCGTCAATCAGCGCCAGGCCCCGGTACTTGTCCGCCGCGATGATCATCGCCGCCGACACCCCCGCCGCCGAACAGAAGCCCGGCGCGATGATGATCTTCGGCTTGAACCCGAACAGCGTGTAGATGTCCTGGAGGCATTTCAGCCCCGACCGCGCCTTCGTCACCGCGTCGATGGTGCCGATGATGTCCTCGGAATCCACCCGCGACGGGTCCGGATGACTCTCGGCATCCTTGTGAACATCCGGGTCAAACACGTTGATGACGATCACCGTCCCCGCGCCCTGGTCAAAGATGCCGTCCAGCGCGTAGGGGATGGTGTAGCCGGTGGTCTTGTCGCCGAACTGCGCCGCATCCACCTCCGACAGCACCAGTGTCGGCGTGTTGATCGGCCCTTCCGGGGCCGTCCCAACCAGCGCGATGACCGAAGTCATCACCACCTGGACCGGACGCGGCCCCTTCGTGATTTCCACCGTCTCAACGCCGTGAAGATAACTTGCCGGCATGTTCACTCTCCTTGAATGTGTGGCAGACATTCCTGTCTGCCGTCTTTTCTTAAGATCCTGCGCCTATGCGCCCTGTTTGCTCTTCCGTCCACCGGAACTGCTGCCACTGGGAGTGCCGTCCGTCAAGTCCCCCTTCGAAGGGGGATTTAGGGGGATGTTGCCTTCGGCCCCATCCTCGCCCACTTCCGGCGCATCAGTGTTCCCGGCCTCTTCACTTTGACCTTCGTCCTTCGCCCTTTGTCCTTCAGGCGAATCCGCCACCAGCAGCCCCTTGGCCGCCAGCGTCCGCACCGCGTCCAAATCCTCCGGCAATTCCACCGACTTGCCAGGGTGAAGAATGACATCACCCGTCTTCAGGGGCAGCGCCGTCACCATCGTCCCCCGGTACCGGTACATCGTCATCGTATATCTC
Source organism: Candidatus Hydrogenedentota bacterium (assembly GCA_903922535.1). The sequence goes on along the minus strand of CAIXUF010000441.1, from coordinate 5,302 downwards.
CTGGACGTCACCGCCCGTATAGTCGTTCGTCACGTGTTTCAGGACGGGGAAGTCGTCGTCCACGTCCCTGCTCAACTGAATCAGCGTCTTCCATGCCAGCGGGATGAAAAACACACAGCCCTCGAATCCCGCGCCCGGCCCGTCCGCCAACCGGAACGGCTCCCATGCGCCCGGTGGCAGCCAGCCCGCCATCGCCTGATAGACCGCCGCGTTGATGTCCTTCGAATCGTTCCGCGCCGCGGCACCCGTCTTCTGGTCGCGCACATTGCGCACCGCGGCAACAGTCAGCCACGTTTGTTCCACCAGGGACACCAGGTTGTTCGCCCGGGTCTCCTTCACCCGGTAGCCCTGGTATATAACGTGTACCGCAGGCGCAAACTGAAACGCGTCCTTCATCCCCGCCAGGTCCGCCGCCGACATCACCTTCGCCTTCACACCCGCCGCCGCAAGCGTCGTTCTCAACCGTTCAACTATCGTTGCCTCAAGGCCAAGCATCCGCATTCACCTTTCAGCCTTCGTATTTTGTCCTTCGTCCCTAATACTTCAGGTCTTTCGACATCACGCGCCCCGGCGTCACAAACGCCACGCCCGCCGCCGCCGGCTCCGGCGTCGCCGTCAAGCCCAGGCTCGCGGTGCCCTTGGCAATCCGGTTCAACAGCGTCACCGCGTCATCAAAACGCCGCCGCACCTCGTCACTTGCCTTCTCGCCAAAAAGCCGGTACCGCGCCACATCGCAGCAGATGCCCTTCAACACCACCGGAACCGAAGCCAGCGGAAGCGCATACTGCGTGCCGATGTACACATCCATCTCTGCCGTGGCATCCTCCAGGGCATTATTTGCCCTGGACTCGTCCGGCTCCGCGGCGTCAGGGTCCCACCGCGTCGTTAGCTGCGTCAGCTCATCCGCCCCGAACCGGTCCACCAGGTCTGTCAAAGATGCATACATCACTTCGTCCTTTGCCTTTTTCTTTGCGTTCTCTGCGTTCTATGCGGTTAATTCACCCTTCACCCTTCAACTTTTCAGGCCCTTCGCCTTTGCAAGCTTCGCCCGCAGCGCCGCCAGCTTGTCCCGCAGCGGCTGAATCTCCGCCTCGAACTTCCTCAATTCCGCCGCAATCTCCGAGGGCAGGTTGTCCTTGTGCATCTCCTGCCATACCTGCCACGCGGATTCAAGCGTGTCAATGATCGGCTGAACCGCCGCGATGTCCCGCTCGATGTCCGCAGCCGTCTGCTGCGCCCGCGCAAGCGTCGCACAGGCAGGCAGAAGAATCCCCGCGAACAGCAGGACGACAACCAAAAAGGCCACCGAGTTTTTCATGAAGCAATCTCCGGTTGAACTACCGTTTCTTCCGACTGGGAGCGCCGGCGTCCCCGCCGGCTTCCCGTACCGCAGGCGTCCCGCCTGCCTCCGAACTCCCGCCTTGGCCGTCGTCGCCGGAATCCCCGGTCGCCGCGGCCTCAACGGGAACAATGCGCACCAGGCCGCGCGCCGCATCAAGAGCAGCGCTTTTGTCGGACATATCCACCTGGTCACCTTTCCGGCAGCGCTTTCCACCATGCCAAAGCGTATTGACCAACACTTCAACAAGCATTTCAAGCCGCTCCAAAGCCCCATTCAGGGCGCGTTAAACTTCTGACTTCTGACTTCACCCTTCACACTTCACCCTTCACCCTTCCTACACCGCCCCTTCACCAGGAACCCCGCGTCCGCCCCCGCGATGACCGGCGACACGTCGTGGAACACCGGATACATCCACGAGTTGTTGTCCGTCTCGAGGAAGGCCTCCATGACGCGCGGACCGCCGCCCAGTTCATAGGTGTAAGCGAAGCTCGGCTTGCCCTTGCTCTTGAGGTCGGAAATGTCGGTGTAGCCGAACACCGCGTCCCCGCCCCACACGTCCTGCAATTCGCCCGCGGAGTCGCAGAAGATCGCGTCGCCGATCTTCAGGGTCCTGACATCGAAAAGCGACGCCAGCAGCTCGAGGGTCGGCACGTCGCGACCCGTGTACTTGATGCGGTCGATGACTGCCGGGTGCGTCTTCAGCGCCGCGAACACCGCGCCGCCGATGATTCCCGAGTTCGGGCGCTTGCCGATCTTCTTGCGGACGATCTCCTTAAGCGCCTCGATCACCGCAATAGGATCGCTCTTGGAACTCGTCCACTTCGAGTCCCCCGACGGCTCCGCGACGTTGTCGTCGTCGTAGTTGTCGGCGTCACGCGCGAGCTGGGCCTGCGAGTACTCGAGTGACAGGTTGATGACATCCAACACCGTGACCACGGCGATCTGGCCAAGGTCGATGCCCGGCACCGCGCTCGCATCCTCCATGTCCTCCAGCGGGATCTTGCCCCGGAGCGCATGCCCCTGCCAGGGAATCGGATCCGAGGAATAGCCGAACTGCATCTCGGCGACGTTCGAGCCGGGCGCGCGCACCGTGTTGTACAGTTTGAACGCCTCCTTGCCGAACTTCACAACCCGGCCTCCGCGCTGCTGCACGGGCACCTTCGGAAACAGGGCGTTCCCGACAAATTCGGCGTTCTGGTAGCCGCGCGCGATGTTGGTAAGGACGGGGTCCATAACGCGGGCTTGTGCGGGGGTCATCTGGGGCATGTCATGCTCTCCATGGTTGAGTTCAGTTGGACTTCACATTTCAGCTTTCACACTTCACACTTCACACTTCACACTTCACACTTCGCTCAGACGTTCGACGCCAGCAGCGCCCAGATGTCGTCGTCCGCCTGCGCCGCCGCCGTCCGCGCAATCGACACCTTCGCCCCGCTCACCGAATACGTCACCGCCTTGCCGCCCGTCGCGCTCTTGAGAACCGCCCCGACCGACACCGCATCCGACGCCGTCACCTGGGCAAGGCCGGCAATCGCCACAATCGCCTGGGCGCCCTGCGCGGCGCTCGTCACCGCCACGCCGATGGCATTGTCACCCGCCCCGGCAATCGTGCCGTCAGCCTTCACATAGCGCTTCGCCGTAAGCCCCCCCGCGCCCGCCGTCACAGAAATCGTCAGCGCCGACAGCGCCGTCGCAGGCAGCGTGTTCGGAAGCACCAGCACGCGCACAAGCTGGCCCGCCGCCGTCGCCGCATCCAGCGCAAGCGCCGCCTTAGCGTTGTTCGCGGTCCAGGCAATGGCCCGCGAAGTCGCATCCGACATCAGCGTGTCGCCCGCGCTGAACGCGTCCCCGGACAGCACATGGCCGTAACCGAAAGCGATGCAATTGAAGCCATGGCCGCTGTCCACCGCCTGTGTCGAAACGCCCGCCGTGGCCGCCCCCGCGCCGGCCAGCGCGCCCAGCAGCGTCACAAAGCGGTTGGCGGTCACCCCGCCGCTCGCAGTGTGCAAAAAGCCCACCGACGGCGCGCAGGCCTGGGCGGCCTTCGGAAGCAGCAGGATTTCGATGCTCTGACCGGCTGCCGTCGCCTCAGCCCGCGCCTGCCCCGTCGGCTCATAGCCGAAAACCCAGGGCACTGCCCGGCCCAGCGCGTCACTCATGACAATGGTTCCATTGGGAAATGCCGCGCCGCTGGTCACCACGGCCGTTCCCAGCACGTCCGCGGAGAACGCATCGCCAATCGCTGCATCCGACCGGGCTACTCCATGCGCCGCCTCGCCCAGGCCGCACACCGCCCCCAGCGCATTCACGAAACGCTCAGCGCTCACCACGGCCGAAGCCAATATCGTCAACGTCAAGACCGGAATCGATTGCATCGTCCATTCTCCCTGCCCAACGGGCATCTGTTACTTAAGCTTCTTTGTCCTTTGCCCTTCGCCCTTTGCCCTTACCCCAGGGCCTCCGCCTGCCGAACCGCGTCCACGTAGCTCAGGCCCGGTTTCGCGGCCATGAGCTGACGCGCCCGCAGGTCCACCGCCGACCCGCGCTCACTCAGCGTGAACCCGTCCGGAGCCTTCGCCCCCGGTACCGCAGGCGTCCCGCCTGCCCTGTCCGGAGCACTCCGCTCCGTCAGGTCCACCCGCGCCGGCAGCGCCTTCAGCAGGCTCCGCAGCACGTCACCCGCCTTCACATCCTTCTCGGACTCGGACAGGTCCACCGTCTGGCCGTCCGCCAATTCCATCAGCGCCACCAGCCCCGGCTTCTCCACAGGCAGCACCCGGCCGCCCTGGATGTGCCCGTCAATCTCCGCGCCGATTACAGCACGGGTCAACTGCCGTTCACGCGCCGCCACCGCCGCCTCACGCGTCTCCAGCGTCTTCGCCCGTTCCGCCAGGTCTGCGGTCTGCTGTTCCAGTTTCTGTTTCTCCGTGTCCGTCATGTCCTTGGCCTTTCCTGCCTGCAAGTCCCCCTTTGAAGGGGGATTTAGGGGGATGTTCCCCGCCTCACTCATGGTCAATTGTCCACTGTCCATGCTCCATTGCACTTCCACCGTACCGCCCGCATCCTCTTCAGCCAGACGTACCATTTCCAGCCCCTTCACCGCCGGAGGCTCCGCCCCAAGAAATCCAAGATGGCGCAGACTCCACGAGCCCGGCGTCGGATTTGCCGAAGCCGCTGGCGTGTACAGCGAGCAGCTCACCTTGCTATATTGGCCCCGCTTCACCAACTCCGCCATTTCCGGCGTCAATGTGGCGTCCACATACAGGCCGTTGCTGTTCGCCTCCGCCGCTTCCACCCAGCCCCATGCCGGATCATCCGTTTTCGGATGCCCGATCACCACGGGCGCCTTGTACGTGGATGGGTTATAGGACGCGGCGATGCCGGCGATGTCCGCCTCGCTCAGCGTCACATCCTCCGGGTTGGCCGGCCAGGTGCCCGCTTTCAAGGCATGCACGCGGATTCGCTGTGCAAGTTTGGTTCCCATCATGCGGGCCTCCTGGCCGGCGTCCAACGGAGGTGCGGGTGTCTGTGGTGTGCGTAAGGCATGCCGCGATAGTAGCGGTCACCGAGAGAAGATATAAGACTGACACTGTCACTGGGGAAGAAAAGAGCGAGGGGTTATTGCTGGGAGCCCCCGTCATTCCCGCGAAGGCGTCCGTCATTGCGGGCAAAGCCAGGCAATCTCTTTCAACAAAGATCGCAGCGTTTCCACCATAGCACGACTAGCCCAAAAAACACAACGGCCGCAAACACCCCGGTTCGCGGCCGTTTCAAAACATCACAATCGTTCTCACCTACCAGATCGCAATCATAGTCCGTCTCCTTTCCTATTTTGCCCTTAGTCCTTCAGCCTTAGTCCTTCAAAACACTTGCAGCAGTTCTTGCCTGCTTCATATCCGTCTCCTTTCCCATTTTGCCCTTAGTCCTTCAGCCTTTGTCCTTCAAAAAAAAGGGCCGGGA
>CAIXUF010000440.1 GCA_903922535.1 Candidatus Hydrogenedentota bacterium | reverse complement strand
GTATGATGATTATACGTTTAGAGAGCCTGAAAAATCAATAAAAACCAGAGGGCTGGATCGAATGAGTAAAACGCTCGCGCATTTGACGGTGGTGGAAGATTATGACGCGGCCTGCCAAAGCGCCGCGGAACAGGTGCTCGCGTGTGTTCGGGAGAAGCCGGACAGCGTGATTTGCGTGGCCACGGGCGCAAGCCCGCTGGGACTCTATGCGGAACTGGCGCGGCATTCGGCCGACTTGGCGCAGGTGCGCATTTTGAAGCTGGATGAATGGGGTGGTCTTGCCATGGATGACCCCGCGACCTGCGAGGTCTACATCCGGGAGAATATTCTGGGACCGTGGGGGCTTTCGGAAGAGCGGCTGATCGGTTTCCAAAGCGACGCCCCTGACCCGGAGGCAGAATGTGCCCGCATCCGCGTGGAAATCGAACGGGCAGGAGGCATCGACCTGTGCATACTGGGCATGGGGGCCGACGGGCATGTCGGGCTCAACTATCCCGCGGCCACGCTGCCCGCTGAGGCGCACCTGACCGAAGCCTCCACGTTGAAACATGCCATGTTGGACGCCGCACTGGGTGTGCCGACGCACGGCTTCACGCTGGGCATGGCCGAGGTGTTGCGGTCGCGGCGGATTGTGCTGATGGTCAATGGCGCGGCCAAGGCGGAAGCGTTGCGCCGGTTGATGACCGGCGACATTAGCACCGAGTTTCCCGCGTCCTTGCTGTGGCTGCACCCGGAGGCGCATCTTTTCGCGGATCGCGCCGCCGTGCCGGCGCTGTAAGGCTGTGTCGCGCCTTCGGCGCTCTGAACAGACGGCCGACAGGGATGCCCGCTCGGACCCTTTGCCCGGATACCCAACGGGGATCATGGAGCAACGGACCCAGACACCCTCCTTTTTCACCAACTCCACAGCCCCGTTTGGGTATCCGACCAAAGCTTCCATGCGCTTGGTCACCACAAGCGGTGAACATTTGCGCCCGAGGTGTTGCGATCTGTTGCCTGCATGCGGTCATCGCCTGTCATGGGAGGTATGCCGGTGAAGGCCATGCCCCTTACGGTTGCCAGGCGACCTCTTCTCCTTCGCGCATGTTGGCGGGTTGGCCGGAGGCCAGTTCCTTTGTGAGCAGATCCGGATAGGGCAGATTGCGCAGTGTCATCCAGGCATCGGAGAAGTTGAAGAGAAAGACGCCTTCGGCACCGGCCTGGTACCATTTCAGAACACCCTCGGTGATCTGGCGGGGGCCATACTGGTAGAAGGGCGACCGATCCGCCTTGTCCTCCTCGGGCGTGGGGTCATGCAGATTGGGCATGAGCGAATCGCCCTCGAAACTCATGGTCATACAGTAGCGCGGGTAACACCGGGTCTTGGTGTCCCGGCACACTTCGATGTACTTGGCCGCTTCGCGTCCTTCGGGCATGATGCAGTCGACGAGAGACTCCTTGACCCACGCGGCGGGGTCCAGTCCCTGCTGTTCTGGCGTCCGGCCCTCGTACCAGGTGTTGCCGGCGAAGGATGCATTGAGGGCGAGGTGCTTGCCGCGATCTTGGCCGATGCAATCCAGACCCTTGCGCAGTTCACGGAGGTATTCGTTCATGTATTCGGGCTTCTCTTCGCCGGCCTCGAAGTTGTACCGGCAGCGGGAGAAGTCAACGGTCAGCCCGTCAATGTCATAGTTCCCGGCCGTGTGGAGCATGAAATCCACAAAGAACTTCCGCACTTCGGGCAAAGCCCAGTTGGCCGACCAGCCCCTGGCGCCTCCGGTCTTGAGGAACCATTCGGGATGGGCGCGCGACTGGTCTGTGGCGCCGCCCTCACTGGTTCGCTGGGAGACGTAGATCTTAATCCCGATCTCGTGGCACCGGTCAACGAGCGTCTGGAGCACGTCAATGCCGCGCGTCTGAAAGCTCTTTTCCACGCGGTCATATCGCTGGTCGCCCAGCCGGCCGCAAATCGGCCCGTAGCCCGTGAAGCCCGTGGACATCGGGTGCGGGAAGTTGGTGGCGAAGGTGGTGCCCTGGCACCAGTTCAGCGCCTCAACGTTGCCGTACCGGAACTGCTCCACCTGCTGAAGTATGCAGTCTATGTCCTCCGTCCCCCACATCCAGACGAGTGACATGCCGTCGCGGTCGATGATGACGCCTTTTCTTCCCGGCGCGGCGGCCTTGGCCTGATCCGCCTGCCGCACTTCGGCCGGGTCGCGCCGGACCAGTTTTATGTGGGCGAGATGGGCATTGCACAAGCCCCACCACAGGCTCTGATAGGTTCCGTGGGGTTGCCGGAGACTGATGTTCTGGCCGCCAAGGTCGGCGGTCTTCCAGAAGACCTCGACCAGTTTCCCGGCGCTGCCGGGTTTCGGCGGCCATGCGTCAAGCGGGCATTCCCACGGGTCGATGGTCCCATAGACCTTGTCCCCCGTCAGCTTGATGTCGATGCCTCCGCCGAACTCGGTCCGGTAGGTGCAGACCCAGATGTCATACACGCCGGACAGCGTGAGCGGGTACGTCACCGGGGGGGCAATGCACGTTTCAGGCTTCTCCTTGTCGCGGGCCTCGACGCAGAGCATCTTCCCTGCCGTTCCGGTCGGAGTTGTGTAGGACCGCAACCACCATGTGCCGGGCTTGTTCTCCGGGCCGATGGCGGCATGCGGGAAACACCGGGCGAAATCGTTGAGGATAACGGTGTCACCGATCTCAGGCTGCTGCCCTGACGCCAGATTGGCGTCCGTCAAGACGCGGGGCTCGGCGGATACGGAGCCTGCGGCCAAGGTTGACAGGACGATTGCCGCCAAAACGAAACGTTTCTGCTTGTGCATCATTTTCTCCCAGTTACTCCGCCGCAAACCGGAACGAGAACAGGCGCATTGCCTTCAGGGCAAACCTGAGTCGAACGGGTTTGCCCACCCATGCGCTGACGTCGCTGCTGCCCTTCCAGGTGACCTCCCTTGACAGGCTGTTTGCGCCGAACTCGTCGCACTCCTCGAGCGTGAATCCGGCGATTTCGTTGCCGTCTCCGTCAAGCAACGCGACACCACCGGTTCCCGCGGCACTTCCATCAATGTTCAGCAGCAGGCGGCGGCCGGCAAAGGTAATCGCCGGGGTGGTAAATGCGCCGCCCTCGGACGGGGCGCTGACAGAAACAAATCCGTCAAGCCGCTGTTCAAGCCGCTGAATGGAGCCGCCGCCCTCGACGTTTGGCTGGCCGTGCGTGCTCTTGTATCCGCCATAGTACTGGTACAGCGTGTTACCGTTGCGGACGGCCCCCACCGCCATGTACAACGACGAGGAGTCCTGCGCGCCTTCCAATCCCATTGGCACGTAGGGTTCCCGTGAAGGCCGGGTCCAGTTGATGCCGTCGCGGCTCACGGCCATCTGGATGTCTACATACCCGTCGTTGCCCCACTTCCCCTTGGGCGGGTCCGGGAAATGGCGGTAGAGGGACGGGAACATGAAATACGCGTCGTCTGCCCAGGGGTACTGGATGCAGGCGGCATTGTAGTGGTCGGAGTTGGGCGGGTCTTTCTCATCGTAGCTGAACACAATCGGGACCTCGCGGCTTGGCACAGGAATCTTGCCCTCACCCCAGATCAGGTAGGGTTTCTCCAGCGGCGTGAACGGCCACGGTTCAAGGATGTTGTCCATCTCGATGCGCCCAATCTTGCGCAGCGGGTTCCACACCCGGATATTGGCCACGTATTTTTTCAGGCGCGTGTCGTAGAAGGCCTGGTTGGCCGTGTCCGGAAGCAGCGGGAGCACCCGCACCGGCGGTTGCGTCCAATGCAGGCCGTCGGGCGAGGTCCAGATGTACAGCCCCGCCGTCTGCGGGTCAGGCCAGTGCATATCCGACACCGCTTTGAAGCGCTGTTCCGGAGGCGCGGCAGGGTCCAGAAACACCGTTGTCTCCACGGCTCCGGTCAACACGATGTTGTTGTTCTTCGACCCCTGGTACTCAATCAAGCCCAACTCAGGCTTCTCCCAGGCCCGCCCGTCCTGGCTTCGCGCGAAACACTGGCAGAAGGAACCCGCCTTGTCCCTGGCGAGATACCACATTTTGTACTCGCCTTCATACTGGACCACGCTCACGCAGAAACCGATCTCGCCCGACTCCCAGGGTTTGTCCGGCAGGATCACGGGCCCCGCCTTGATCGGCGGGTTCATCCGCAGCGTTATGTTGTTCGGCTCGGCGATGAAACGGGAGTCGATGAAAAGCTGCGTCCGATCACCCACGTCGATGACACGACCCGGCGCGTCCGCAAGCTGTTCGCGCAGCCATGCGGTGAAGATCTCTTCAGCGGAGCGCGTGTCTCCCGCCTTGCGCTCCATCCTCCCGATGTCCTGCGCCCAGATCAGCGCCCTTGCCAGACGATCCCGTTCCTGCGCGTCCGCGTCGACCACCGGTGCCGTCACCGAAGGCACCACGGCCATGCAGTCCCACTCCTGGTGGCCAAAACTCAGCGCATTGTTGAGCGTCCATTTGTACGACTTTGCGAACTGATCCTGCGAATCGGCCTTCGCCCCAACCGGCACGGCGGCGATCACGAGATCCGGTTTCAGTTCACGCACCTTCTTCGCGCTCTCCTCGATCTCCGGCAGCGTCAGGCCTTCCACCGGCCACGGTGTGACCTCCGCCTGCGCGGTCGGCACGACGGCCTTCAACGCTGAAAGCACCATGCCGTCATAGGGCGGCATGGCATACACCCGAACGGGCTTGCCCTCCTTCAACAGCGCCATCGTTTTCGGAAGCAACGGCTGCGGCGGCCCCTCGTTCTCCAACGACACCGGCACGCCCGAGACGGCCTGCGCAATCGTTTCGGCCAGCAGCTTATGGCCCATCATGTTGGGATGGATCTCGTCGCTCATCAGCATGAGCCACTTGACCGGGTCCCCGGCCCGCACCGCCTCGCAGGCCGCATAACAGTCGACCACGGGCGCCTGCTCCCGCTCCCCCACGCGCCGGATGCCGGCAATATACTCGATCAGTTTAACCGTGGGCCTTGAGCTTGTGTCGGTGACTGCGTTTGGGGTGCACAGCATCACTTCCGCGCCCGCTTCACGGCATTTCCGGATGATCGTGGCAAGATTCGCCTCATATTGCTCCAGCGGCACGCGCGTCATGTCGTTCAAGCCGAACATCACGGTCACGAGCTGCGGTTTGCGGGCAAGCACGTCCGCATCGAGACGGTTCAGCGCATCCACGGTGGTGTTTCCGCTGATGCCCGCATTGAACGCCTCGATCTGCGCGCCAGGGCACAGGCGTTTGAGCGCCACCTGCACCATTTCGGGATAGGCGCGTCGGCCGCCGGTATGGTAGTACACCCCGGTAACGCTGTCCCCGAGGCACACAACCCGCACGGGTTCCTTTCCCTCGCGCAGCATGTCGGCCGTCTTTAAGACCGCGGGAGGAACCGGGTCGCCCGGCGTTTGCGCCGCAGCGGTTCCCCATGCCCCACCCAGACAGCACACCAGAAAGGCCCACGCCACATAGCGTTTGGGAATACCCATGTCATTTCTCCCAGGTTCCACCGGGCCGCGAAGCCGCCGCACACACTGCGCATGAGCCAATCGCCACCCTCCGTTCCCATGGTATACTCGTGACCGGCGTTCGCTCAACTCATGGAATGCGGTGCAGGGCGGAGGAGTTCAAGCATGGACAGACGTCGATTTCTTGGCATGACGGCCGGTGGGTTTACGGCGGGAGGCTGGGCGTGTGCGGCCGTAACAGGCCATTCGGAAGACATGCCGGCTGCCGCTTTGTTTCCGTCGCCGTTCGCGGAGCGCCGTGAGCGCCGGGGGGAACTCGATATCCGCGTGGGCAGCCCGCGGGTCCTCATGCGCGGCCCGATGTTTCCCAACCTTGCCCGCTTTCGCGACGGCTCCATCATCCTCCTCGCGCAAGCCGTCAAGGAGGGCGGTCCCCTGACCGCGGTTCGTTCGGAGGACGGCGGCGCGACATGGCGCGGACTCGCGGCCGGTGTGGACGGTCTGGGCCTGAACACGTTTCAGCCAAGTGCGGGCGCCGCCATCTCGATTCATTACGAGACGAAACCCATTGCGGGTTCGGACGGTCTGCGGTCCACCCGTCGCTGGGAGTCCGACGACGGGTGGCGTACCCTTCGCGGCCCCCTTGGGGACGGCACCCTATGGCTTCCCCCGGACCAGTTCAAGCCGGATGAGAAGCAATGGTTTCACGGCAACACCCTTGAACTTCCGGACGGGCGTTTGCTTGCGGCCATGCAGGGAACGCATCAGCCGTCGGTGTTCCGGACCTTCCTTTCCGAGTCGGCGGACCACGGCAAGACGTGGCGCTTCCTGAGCCACATTGCCTCCCTGGACAATCTGGACGATCCTGAGGGCCTCGCGAGGAAAGGCTGGAGCCTCTGGGGGCCGTGCGAGCCCAACGTGGTCCATCTTGGCGGGGAACGGCTTGTGTGCGTCGCGCGGCTCGTCAACGACGACAACAAGCCCCTTATGGCGGACCCGAAGGACACTTATCACGACCTGTCCTGCGCGGTTCCGGGACCGGGCATTTATCCGGGCACACTGCCCGCCGACAAATACTACGAGCCCGGCCCCCCCAGCGCCCCCCTGGTGATTGTGTTCTCCGGCGACAGCGGAAAGACGTGGTCGCGGCCCAAGCCGATGAAACAGGCGCGTGGATGCTTCCCCCGCATGGCCCTTGGCGCCGGGGTGCTTGCGCTCAGCTACGGCGGACTCGCCTATCCGCGCTGGGGGAACTGCGTCTCCTTCAGTACGGACCACGGCGCCACATGGACCGAGGAGATCCAGTTTGCCCCGTTCTTCACCACGGGCTACACGGACATTATCGCCCTCACCCCCGGAAAATTCCTGGCGGTCTTCGACTGCACGCCGCCCCAGCCGTGGACGGACCACGCGGCCCATTGGGTCGGCGCCGTCGACATAGAAGTTGCATGACGATTCCGGGCACCCGGTTCAGGACGGCTGAACTGTCGCACGCCCTTTTCAAGATGTCCCATGAGGCGGCGGTTCCTTCGCGAATCTGAGCGCGAGTGTGTTAGCCTCTTGCAGGCACTTCTGTGAAAACCGAATAGAAAGACGAACGGTGATTCGAGGCGTACAGCGTTCGACGTTTTTCCCGTGGCTTGTGGTGGGGCTGCTCTGGGTGGTCGGGATGCTGAACTACCTTGACCGGCTGACAATCACAACGATGCGTGATTCGATCAAGGCCGACATCCCCATGACGGACGCGCAGTTCGGCCTGCTGACATCGGTGTTCCTGTGGGTGTACGCCGTGCTGAGTCCGGCCGCGGGATTCTTGGCCGACCGTTTCAGCCGGACAGGCGTGATCGTGGGCAGCCTGTTCGTGTGGTCCGCGGTGACATGGCTGACGGGTCACTGTCACAGCGTCGGGCAACTGCTCGTCGTGCGGGCCCTCATGGGCGTGGCGGAGGCCTGCTACATCCCGGCGGCGCTGGCGTTGATTGTGGACTACCATCGCGGTTCGACGCGGTCGCTGGCCACGGGCATTCACATGAGCGGCATCTACGCCGGAATGGCACTGGGCGGAATTGGGGGATATCTTGCCGAAAGCATCGGCTGGCGCACGGCCTTCACCATATTCGGCGTGGTCGGGGTCGGCTATGTGGCTGTGCTGGCGCTGTTGCTGGGCGACCCGCCGAAGCCGGAACCCGCGGCTGGCGTGCCGACCCAGGCGGGGGATCGGGTCACCGTGCTGTCGGCACTGCGGGCACTCTTTACCCAGCCCTCCTATTACGCGCTCATGCTGCACTGGAGTCTGCTGGCACTGGCGGGTTGGGGGTTTAGCGGCTGGCTGCCGACCTATCTCAGGGAACACTTTCACCTGGGTCAGGGGGCGGCGGGCATGTCAGCCACGGGCTATGTTCAGGTCGCGGCCTTCATCGGAATTCTCGTGGGGGGAACCTGGGCCGACGCCTGGAGTCGGCGGAACGTGCGCGGCCGCCTGCTCGTGCCCGCGATAGGCTTTATCGTCGCCGGGCCCGCATTGTTCATGTCGGCGTCGACCGATGTCTTCGTCCTGGCCATGGCGGGACTGATGATATACGGTCTGGCGCGAGGTTTTTCGGACGCGAACATGATGCCGATCCTGTGCCAGGTGGTTGACCCGCGTTACCGTGCCACGGGATACGGCATCATGAACTGTTTCAGTTGTCTCACGGGCGGTGTGATGATCTACGCGGGCGGCGCGCTCAAGGATCGTCAGGTGGACCTGGGCACGGTTTTCCAGTACGCGGCCGCGGGGCTCGTACTGGCCGCAATCGTCCTGCTGTTGGTCCGCCCTGTCCCTGCCGAGACGCCGTCCGGTGCTGATTACCGGAAGTCCTGAGCGTTGTTCCATGGCAGTCAAGCGCGTGCGTTGACGCTTTCTGTTGATTTGTGAGTTCTTGGAAAGCCGTGGGGGGCGATTATTGTCAATATATACAATAGTAAGATATGTAACAGATGCGTAAGGAACCG
>CAIXUF010000439.1 GCA_903922535.1 Candidatus Hydrogenedentota bacterium | reverse complement strand
TACGCCAAGCTGGCCTACGACTCGGTCGCGGCCTGGCTCGAAGGCGAGGCGCCCCCGCCACCCGCGCTGGCCGCCGTTCCGGGGCTTGAGGAACAATTGCGCATCCAAGACCGTGTCGCCCAGACCCTCAAGGGATTGCGCCACGAGCGCGGGGCGCTCACCCTTCAGACGACGGAAACCAAGGCCGTGTTTGAGGGGGACACGCTCTCCGGCCTGAAGGCAGAACAGAAGAACCGGGCCAAGTACCTGATTGAAGACTTCATGATCGCGGCAAACGGCGTGACCGCCTCTTTTCTGGAGAAGAAAGGCTTTCCATCCCTGCGCCGGGTCCTGCGGTCGCCCGAACGCTGGGCGCGCATCGTGGAACTGGCCAGACGCCTCGACTGCAAACTGCCCGACGAACCGGACGGATGCGCCCTTGAAGCCTTCCTGGACAAAAGAAGCGCGGCGGACCCGGAAAACTTCCCGGACCTTTCCCTAGCCGTCATCAAGCTCATGGGTGCCGGCGAGTACGCCGTGGATCTTCCCGGGGAGAAACCCGCCGGACATTTCGGGCTGGCCGTAAAGAACTATTCCCACTCCACCGCGCCCAACCGCCGCTACCCCGACGTCATCACGCAGCGCCTGCTCAAGGCCGCCCTTTCTGAACAGCCCGTGCCCTACACGCTGGATGAACTGGAGGAGTTTGCGCGCCACTGCACCGTGCAGGAGGGCAATGTGAGCAAGGTGGAACGGCAGGTGGCCAAGTCCGCCGCCGCCCTGCTGCTGTCGTCCCGCACCGGGGAACAGTTCGACGCCATTGTCACCGGCGCCTCGGAAAAGGGCACCTGGGCGCGCATATTCACCCCCCCCGTCGAGGGCAAAGTCGTGCGCGGTTTCAAGGGCCTGGATGTGGGCGACCGGGTGCGTGTTCAACTGCTCGACACCGATGTCGAACGCGGCTTCATCAACTTCGCCCGGGTGCGCGGCGTGTAGCACGGTCTTTCAGGGCACACCCGCTCACAATGACACCGAACCGGCCATGCGTTCAGTCACCCCACGTCCCGGCGCCTCGTGCCCGCCGGTCTTGTTTCGCGTTCAGACCGTTATTCGGCCAGCGCGATCGCGTCCTTGGCGGCCTTCGCCACACGGAACTTCACGGTCTTCTTCGCGGGGATCTGGATCGTTTCGCCTGTTGCCGGGTTGCGCCCGCTGCGCGCCGCGCGCTGGACAACCGCCAGTTTTCCAATACCGGGAATGGTAAACCCCGCAGCCGCTTCCTGATAGGCAAGTTCGGCCTGGGCAGTGAGCACGTCGTCCACCTGCTTCTTCGTCAGCCCAGTCTTCTCCGCGATGGCTGCCACAATCTGCCCTTTGGTCTTCGGCTTCGCGCTGTCTGTCATTTCCAGTTCTCCTGTCGTTGTAGGACTCCGCATACGGGCACCGTCTGAAACAGCGACGCACCCACCGCGCATGGCATCATGCGCAATACCCCGCTGTCCGCCCGCCGCAAACCGGCACAAACCGCACCCTCACAAAAGAGTGTGCCGACCTTGCTGGGTGATTCTAGCCCCCTTTCTTCATTATGTCAACAGCCATTCTTGTCTGTTTCGGAATTGAACCCGCACCGGACAGGCCGGAATGCGGAAGCCTTGGCCGTGCAGCGGAGGGTGAATCCCACCCAATCCGGTCCGCGGCGGCCACCGCAGGTTTATGTTCAGGCAGAATCCTCGTGTGAATCATTGCTGTCATTGCCGTCATCGCCGCCCTTCTTCTCCATGGGGGGGAGCGTTGGTTTGAACCATCCATAGCGCCAGAAACAAAGCACCATGCCTCCGGCAATGACCGCCATGGCGGCCAGCGCCACTGGGTAGCCCCAGTAGGTCTTCAGTTCCGGCATGTTCCACGGCGACACCGCCGGATCGAAATTCATCCCGTAGAGACTGGTAAGAAAGGACAGCGGCATGAAAATGGTGGCAATGATCGTCAGCACCTTCATGACCTCGTTCATGCGGTTGCTGCTGCTCGAAAGATACAGATCCGTGAGCCCGGCCGCCAGTTCACGGTACGTCTCCACCAGATCCATGATTTGCAGCAGATTGTCGTGGCAGTCCCGCAAATAGACCCGCGTTTCAGCGGTGAAAACGCTCACCGGCTCGCGCAGCACCGTTTGCAGGGCCTCACGCATCGGCCAGACAATCCGGCGCAGCGACAGCAACTGGCCCTTGATCGCATGCACACGCGAGACCGTGTCGAGCGACGGCCGCGACAGCGCCTCCGTTTCCAGGGCTTCAAGCCGGTCGCCCAACCTTTCAAGCACGGGAAAGAACTGGTCTATGACCGCGTCAATCAGGCTGTAGCACAGATAGTCCGCCCCCAGGGACCGAAGCATCCCGGCGTTCGCCCGGATATGGTGCCGCACCTGATCAAAAGAATCGCCCGGCGCACCCTGCTGAAAGGTCAGCACAAACTGGCGGCCCAGGAAGAAACTCACCTGCTCCGTCTCCAGATTCTGCCGCACCTGCGCCATGCGCGTGATAAAGAACACCCGCTCCCCGTACAGTTCGGCCTTGGGCCGCTGTTGTATGTCCACCACATCCTCCAGCGCAAGGCCATGGATGTCAAACAGCTCACTGAGTTCGCGAAGTGTGGTCCCGTCACCGAACCCCTCGATATCCACCCACACCACCGGCCACTGGTCCAAGAGGGGCCGGATCTGGGCAACCTCCTGAATGGTGGTCTCGGCATAGCCCTGCGCACTGTAGGCCATGACCCGAATCTCGGGCGGGGCGGCGCCGGGTTCCACGCAAAGCGTTCCCGGCAGCGAGCCTGGGGGCACAGCATGCTGCACGATTGACCCGGGCTGTTTTTTCCTGTGTTTCCGGTCACTCATTGCCACCATTCCCTCCTGTTTGTCCGTTTGAGCCATGCGGCGGGGTTCCTTCTTTGAGATGCCCCGTGTCCGGCAGCCCGCAACCGCGCCCGGACTTGACGCCCG